>JACPZZ010000014.1 GCA_016195275.1 Candidatus Aenigmatarchaeota archaeon
CTTTGTAGCTGATCATATTCGCAAACACATTCCATCCGGCATCGTTGATTGACTTGCCGAAGTTCTGTTCTGCCATTTTTTGAGAGGCAAGTTTCTCAAACGCTATGAGGGAATAATCGTTGACTAATGACGTTGAAGTCTTGTGAAGGAAATCGATCCTTGTATTTGATATCTTTTCATGAAGCCTTGCAACCTTGAGCTTTGCCTTTTTCCTATTTTTACTGCCCCTATTTTTCTTCGATAACCGCTTTTGTAATAGGGCAAGCGTCCCTTCGTGTCGTTTTAGGTGTCTTGGATTCGTTATGATCTTTCCATCTGAAAGAACAGCGAATTTCATAAGGCCTAAATCGATTCCGACTTTCTCTCCGTTGTTTATCTTTGGTTCTTTCTTTTCTTGTTCGACACAGAAGGTAGCGAACCATTTGCCTGAAGATTCGCGCTCCAGGGTTAGGGTTTTTACCTTGCCGTCTATCTCACGATGTTTCTTTATTGAAAGTTCCCCGAATGGAGTGACTTTCAGCTTCCTGTCAAGCTTGAATCCTGCTTGCGGGTAATTCAAACTCTTCACTCGGTCTATATTCTTGAAGCGCGGGTATCCGCACTCCTTGCCCTGCTTTCTCATCTTGACCATGCGCCAAAGGGCATTTTGCAACCTATGGGACAATGTTTGTGCTACTTGGGAATACAAACCGCTGTCCTTTACCATTATTTGCATTTCGCTTTTTGTGAGGAATTTCTTTGTTTCGTCATATTTTTTCTTGTTAGCTTCAAGAAGTTTGTTCCACAGGTTTTTTTCTATCCAGAGATGTTCTTTCATTTGCGTTACCTGTTTCTTTGACGGATAAATTCTGAATTTGTAAGTTCTCATCCGCATTCCCGTTTGTTCATCAATATACTTCTTTAGGATAATATGACTGCAACATATATATCTATCGTTTCCCATGTTCGCTTTCATCCCACCGCTGAAGCATGTGGGATTTCCCGCTCACTTAGTTAATACCGTCTTTGCTTCCTGATTTTTTCTTCTCCCTTAAGCCTCTTCTTTTTTAAAAGAAAAGGTCATTTAGCTATAAATGCCAGCGCAGCGACAATGAATATCATCACCGCGGTTATCGTCAATTGGTCCGAAGATATCTTAACTCCGCCGACCGAGAAAAACAGGAATATTATAAATACTATAAGCAGTATGATCGCAAGCCCGCCGCCCTTGATATTTTCGGCTTTGAATATGTCTTGGCCTTTCAAACCTACCAGGCCCATCAAAAGCAAAACAACGAAAACGCCTGTGAGTATCAAAACGCCTACGCCGAAAACCTGGGTGAAAAAACTGTCCAAGGCAAAACCAACAGGCGTATAGTTAACGACAAAGAACGCGGCAACAATCGCCAAAATGCCGCTAAGCGACTTCTGGCTGTCCTCAAACAGCTTCACTTTAAGCAGGACGCCATAAACGATGGCCAGCGTAAACAGCCATGGAAGGACAAACTTGTAAAAGCCTATCTGGTTTAAATTGCCTACAAGCGGCGTGAAAAGGTCCTGAACCATTATATCAATTCTTCTCGTGAGCTTTTATTGTTAAAACTGTCCTTCATCCGGATGCCGGGGGAACCAGCTTCCCCACCATCTCTGCGTCCTCTGCGGGTGGGCGACGATCATTATCAACACCATGATTACCAGGATAATGATAATCAGCGCCGTCGTGTCCGGGTCAAGAACTATCCCTATATTGCTGAACCAGCCCGTAGAAAGCAGGAATATAAGTATTATCACAATGATGCCGCCGGCAACAACCCCGCCGGACATGCCGAAAAGCCTTTGGAACATTCCAATGCCTGGCCTGTGCGAACCGCCGAGGCTGAAAACCCCAAGGATTATCATAAACATCACCAGCCCGACTATCGCAACCGCTCCGGTGCCGTATAGGTTTGTCAAGAATTTCCCCATTGCGCCGTAAGGCCCGTAGAATATAGCAAAAAATGATATTGCCAGCGCGACTATCGCATTTATGCTGTTTTTGAAAATTTTTATGGTGTCCAAAACGCCGTAAGCTATGACAAAGGTCAATAAAAACGGCACGATCAGCTCCTGCGCTTGGTATTTTTCCAGGACTTTAAAAATGCTCGAAGCAACCGAGTTTGATGTTCCCTGGAATGCGGCCGTAAACACCATAGTATTAGTTCTCCGCGCCAAATCTTAAATACTGATTAGATCACGCAGCACTTAATTCCAGTGCGGTTGCCCTCGCTTTCAGTCGTTCAAGCCTCTGATTTATCCTTGCCATTTCATCCTCGATCGCAGTTTTTTCGGCGTCGCCGGTTGCCTTAAACAACCTTTGGTTCAAATCCTTCAGCGCCTGCTCAAGTATTTTTTCCTGGTCGCGCATAACGTCCTCCTGCCCCATAACGTTCTTCAGCACGCCCGTCTTCCTTCTCTTTTTGTCCCACCACAAAATTATCAATCCAAGTGCAGCACCCGCAAAAAACAGCGCATAAACCAACGGCCCAAACCGCCCCTTGCTGATTATGAATCCTATGCTTCCCAGGAAAACGCCGCCGCCAACCGCTTCGAGCACGTAAGCAACAACCCCGCCGAAAATGCCCGAGTAACCAAATGACGTAACCCTGGCTTTAAGCTTGCTGGTTATCTGCAATGCGAAAAATGATAGCACAAGAGCGGGTATCATCTGTGTGTTCGAGACAAACAAATCAACATAGCCCCAGAAACCGTTGGGCAGCATAATGTAAACGATCAGCAGAGGTATCCAGAAATTCGCAGCGCCTGAATGGAATATGCCGAGCTCTTTCCATATTTCATATGCGAAAAACAGCGCGATCACGACAGGCGCAACCGCGAACATGATTATCGTAGGCCATGAAATCAGGTACTTCGCAGGCACGTAAAACCACGTGGTCCAGAATTTGGCCGCGCCTTCGGATAACGTGGATTGTGTTCCCTGCCCAGCCGCAAATGCAGAAATGAAAAATAAGGCCGTGAATATCGCCGGTAAAACTTTGCCCATAAAAGAATATTGTTATTAGGACTTAATTATTTACACCCTGTGGCGCCTTGACATTTCCTTTAGTCCGTTGCCGGTCGTGCTTCTTAGCAAAGTTTCAGGATAAGCACCGCCGCATGCGGCAACAGTTCTTGCAACAATATCATTGTACGCCGCCGCCGGAACAGCAGGAAGTCTTCCAGGCGCAGCAGGCTGGGTCACTCGCGCAAGGTCTTCCAGAGCCCTCCGGCAAACTGTCGCAGACTGCTCGATGGTTCTTATTTCCTCTTCTTCCTTCCTCAGGTCGTACCTGCCAACACCCAGGCCGCCGGCTTGCCTCTGTACAAATCCCCTGAAAAGGACTAATATAGGAACCCCGATAGTGAACACCCATCTAAGCCAGCTCTGGCCGCTCAAAACCCCTTTAATCGCACTACCGCTGGGTAATTTTGTGCCTTCCACAAGGAATCCAAATATGAAATACATCGCCAGGCCGTAAACGGCTGCGCCTAATAATTCAAGAACAGCAGGCGGTATTCCTGTTCTCGGTCCGAACACTTCTATGAACCTTGGTAACAGCGACAGCCCGACAATTATCGCAAGAGCTGTCATACCGCCTGCGTAAATGCCCACAATAAGCTGGCCCAAAAGGCCCAGCGGTATTGTCAGCAATGTGGATAAGAACGCAATTGCGAAATTTATCCCGCCGCTTCGGAAAAGTTTTATTTCGTCAAGTATTCCGTACATTATTATGAACATCAGGATAGACGGCAGGATTATGAAAAATATCAGTGTCTGCGGCCCGCTGTTCGCTATCTCGTCCGGAATGCCTATAAGCTTGAGAAGGGATTTTCCCACGTCACCCGTTGATGCTTGGGCAGCCACCAAAGGCATGGCAAGCAACAGTGAAATTGTTGTGAACAAAAACAAGCTTTCCTTATTCAGCGTAAAATCCATTCGACCACTTTAATCATTAATAGCTAAATTAAGATATAAATCTATTTTTTGCGCTTTTTCAACAGCATCTCACCCCTGACCTGTTCGTGCAATGCGCTGGCCGATTCGTAACCGCTTGCTGGCTTAGACGGTTTCCTCTGACCTCTTACGAGAGATTCGGAGGCGGCCATATTTCGCAAAGCCTTGACACTATAATTTATTCCGTGCTGTTTAACGTGTCCCTTCATAGAATTTCCTATCGTTTCCAACTCTGAAACAAGCGTGTCCCGATAATCCGTAAAAGCTGTGTCTGCAAAACCGAAGCGGGTGACAACAGTGTTTATTCTAGAAATATAATCCGCGGCTATTTTAACCGAAGAAGCTGCCGAAGGTATTCTCTCGTGTGGAGTTTTTTTCTTAATTCCCATGAAAGACCTGTCCTTACTTTCGAGCTCTGTTCTAACGCCCTTGCCGACTTCTTCCACATCCTTTCTGGCATAACTCACAGACATATCCATCAGTTTTCTGGCGTAATCCCCGATTCTGGTTTTCAGAAGGCCTGATTCTCTTCTCATAGTGTCATAGTCGGGTGAAGTCGGGCTCATAGAACCTAATTTTAACTCGGCTCTTTTTTGGTATCGCGCAGCCTCTGAAAGCAGCCTTGTTGGATCAAAACTTCTGTTTCCGGAGTACTCGTCAATTTGTTTCAAAGCATTGTATCCCATGTCTAGCATGTCACCTACAGGACCGACTCTTGCTGGCTTTGACATTTTCCTAAAAAGCATTCGGATCTTTATTAATTATCGTTGAAACAATTTATATATGGTTATGAAGCAGGATGTAACAGCCGCGCTGAAGGACTCGTGCAAAAAAATTCTTTCTAAACACAGCGAAAAAATCAAAGCCATCTGGATTTACGGTTCGTTCGCGCGCGGTGAGGCAAAGCCGACATCAGACATAGACGTGATGACGCTCATCGACGATGCGACAACAGACGTATCCAACGAGGAGCTTTCCAAAATAAACTCTGACATATCCGCAATAAGCGAGGCTGTAAAGGAAAGTACAAAAATCAACATCCACTTCCAGCCTGCGAAACGCCTTACTGATTGGTGGGACTTGCTACGTTCAGGTGAACCGTGGGTGTTCACTTCAATGCGGGACGCGCTCCCTGTTTACGACCCGTCCGGCTATGTAGAACCATTGAGCCGCCTTCTAAAAGAAGGCCGTTTAGTAGGAACATTGGAGCGTTCACAAATGCTCATTCATCGTGCGCCCTCCCGTCTGGAAGATGTCCGCAGAATATTCCTCGAGGACATCACAGCTGATTTGCTTTTTGCAATGGTCGAGGCCGGGCAGGCTGTTTTGATGTTTTATGGAATTGCACCGCCCTCGGCCAAAAATCTCGGCTCCGCATTGAGAAAGCATTTCGTTCCGGATAAAATATTGCATGTATACTATGCAGACGTCGTTGACGATTTCTACACGCTTACCAGGAAAATCGATCACGGCGAGCTGACCAGATTAACCGCAAAAGAGGTTGATGCGTGGGTCACAAAAGCGCGCGATTTCATCTACATGATGGACGCCATTTTTGCAAAGCTGGAGATAGAAAAGAAAAAGGAAATGGTGGAAGAATCGAACACCGTGGCGTTCACCGCGTGCAAAAATGTTTTGAAAAGGAAAGGCGTTAAATTCAATGATAAAAATATCTTGCATTTTGTTGAAAAAGAGCTTGTAAAAACAGGGCTGGTTTCGAAAGGCTATTTGGAAATTCTGAAGAAAATAAAATCCATGAAACGCGCATCGGATACGGACAGGCTGCACGAGATAACGGAAAAGGATGTTTACACTTCACGCCTCTATGCGAAGAATCTTGAGACAATCCTTAAAGAGGTCAAAAAATGAACTCCAAAAAAACAAAATCCTTGATAGACAGGCTCACGAAAAAATATCCGACTGTTGTCAAATCGATCTGGATGACGTCTTCTTCAGAGGACAGGAAAGGCGACACAATAATATTTCTGCTGGATGACACCAACCAGATTGACTCGATAACAACGAATGAGATAAAGCTGGGAGCGCAAAAGCTGGTGAAATCGCTGGGCCTGCGCGGTGAGACGGACCTGATATTTTATAAGCTGTCTGATTACTGGGAGTTAATCCGCCACGGCTCGCCTGTAACGTTTACGGAAATACGCGACGGCGTCCCGTTGTACGACCCGTCAGGATTTTTTTTGCCGTTGAAAAAATTATTGCTTGAAGGCCGCGTGCCCGGAACGAAAGAAGCTATGAAATCCCTGATACAGCAATCTCCTTTGCGTTTGCTGCGCATAGAACGCGTGCACACAATATCAATAATTGATGCGTTATCGTCCGCTGTCGTAGATGCGGCGCAGGCCCCTTTGATGTCTGTAGGCGTTTCTCCTCCGACGCCAAAAAACGTGCCAGATCAATTAAGAATACATTTTGTCCGCAAAAGGAAATTATCCCCGGAATACGTGAAATATTACGAAGACGTAATCAAGACCTGGAAAAAACTCGAACATGGTGAATTAAAAATAATCAGGCCTGAAAAAATCGACGAGCTTGTCGAGAAAGCGACGCGGTTTGTGGAAAAGATGGAAGAACTGATGCAACGGATTGAAAAATAATTTCAGTCCTTTGACCAGTCTATTGAAAGATGGTTGTCTGTTGCGAAACTTTCCAATTCTTTTTTCAGCTTGCTGATTTTTACTAATTGACGTTCCATTGGGATTGATATTTCTCTTGGAAAATCACTCCCTGTAAAGCTGGCTGCATAGATGTCTGCGTCCTTGATTTTTTTCTTGGCCTCTGTGCCGTCAACAGTAGTCGCCTCACCCACGCCTAGCCTGATCAATTTTCTTGTCTCGCCCTCAGCATGCTGGTATTTTCTGATTGTTATAGCCTCAACACCCTCATACGCCTCTGATGCGGCTCTTCCTATTTCGGTTCTCAGGGACGCATACCCTTCGCGGAAAGGCTCCCGTTTGACTGTTGGGATAAGGGAATTTGCAAGCCTCAACATGTATGCGGCTTGCGTAAATTGTCGGTGCCTTAGATAATTTTGGGCCCTATCAAAAACCTTTTGGACGCGGTCAAATCTTTCCTCTGAACCTGTATTGACCATAAAATTTATTGGTCCTGTTGGGATTTAAGTCCCGGTTATTACGGAAAACTAAAATTTCAGTTTTTCCAGTCGTTTGATCCTTTTCTCAGACCGTTTTAACCTGTTGTTTATTTCACCCTCGGCTTTTGCATTGGCCCGCCCCTTGAAAGGTCACCTTCCTTGAGCAAGCCAAACCTTCCAGCAACCCCGAGAATCTTGTTGATGTGGTTTGCTGCCGAGGATTTTTGGCACAGTCTTGCAATCTTCCTCTAACAACGCCGGCCTGTCTATTCAATGTTACATATACGGAACTGTCTTGTCGATATTTTTCCTTGCCCTGTCAATGACGCTCGGGAAAGCGGAATGCCTCTGTTCAGAAGTAAAATTTGCCACAATCAAAAATAAAATTCAAAATTTAAATTACCCGTATCAAAGGCTCAGAGTTTGAAATTAAACTTAAGATCCTTGAGCTTTTGTATTCTTCTGTCGGTTTCGTCCATTATTTCCTTTTTTCGTGCACCTTCCTTTTTTTCAAACTCGCCTCTTAGCGCCCGTTTTCTTAACGCCTCGTAACCTTGGTTTGCAGACTTCATATCATTCCCGGCTTTCTTCAATTCGGATAAATGGGAGTTGACATAAGTCCTCAACTCCTTCATTTTGGCCGCATCCAATGTCCCAAATTTCTTGGCAGCGGACAAAACATCATTGAAATACCTGGAACCGGTTTCGACATCGCTTGTCAACCGGCTTAAGGATTCCCTTGCAACATTAATCGGAGGTATCGCAGCACCGTTTCTTAACATTCTGGACCATTCATCAACCAGATCTTTAGCGGCTTTTGCGGATGATGCGGCCGTACTAACAGAGGTGTCCACAACGCTTTTGCTATATCGAAGAATTGTATCTTTTGCAGCCGCCGACTCCTTGGACCCGGCCGAGTATGTAACACTGTCTTTGTCCAGGCTGCCAAGTTTAAGATCGGCACGCTTGATGTATTTAGCAGACTCTTTCAGAACTGTAAGAGGATCCTCTGTCGAAGACTGCATATAAGATTGGGCGGCATCTACTTGCCCTCTGACATCACCCAACCAGTTTTGGTTTTTAAGACCGACAGAATAAGCAGCTTGTACTGATGCCGGAACGGGCTTTTTACCGAATTGCTTTCCAAATATCTTTACCATAAAGTCTTCAACAACAATAATTTTGACGACTAACATTTAAATATACATCATCATTCATAGTTTTTCTTTAATTTGGGTTTTAAACGTCTCCAGAACCTCCTCTTCCGCAAAATGCAGCTTACCCGGAATTACCAAAACCGCAGGCAGGCCGAAATCGATTTTCAACAAATCTTCCATGGAACCGTATTTTATTTTCTGTTCCGCAGATCCAAGCTTGGACATGATAATTATTTTTTTATCAGTTAATATCCCGTCAGCATCAAGCTTATCCAAAACGCGCAACGCGTCTTTTACCCCAAGATTTTTTCCATTCTCTACGTCTATGTCCAAAAGCAGCAGCGTATGCAAGCCCAGCGACAAATTTCCTTTTATCGTGTCGTAAACCGATTGCGGTAAAACATTGCCTGTCTTTTCCATTAATGGAATTGTCGCTGTCTTGCCGAATTTATACAATTGCAACCCGCTTTCCGCCACGGCTGTGAAAACAGAAGACGAATGTATTACGCGCGTTTCAATGCCCGCTTTTCTTGCCTGTAATATCAGGTCAGCGTGCGTTGTCGCTGCCAGCGGATCGCCGGGCACAAGCAGGCAAACATTCTTTGACTGCGCCTCTTCCATTAAACTGCCTGAATGGTCTTCCAGATCGCTTCTTTTCAAGATCTTGACAGCCTTTCCTGACATCTTTTCCAGGTTTTCTATGCTGCCTTTCCAGATTCCGGTGTACAGCTCTGCATAAGCCGTGTCCGCTTTTTTAACTTCATCAAGCCCTGTTAACGAAATGCCTTTTTCGTCCCACAGGCCTAAGCCTACCAACGTTAACATGATTTTTCTTCCCCCTGTAATTTCAAAAATATTACCCGTACCAGTTTTATAAGGATAATATATAAACTATGATCATGGAAACTTTAGCCAATTATAAAAAGTTGATTCAGAGGGAACTTTTGCCGAAGCTTGAAAAGATAGAAACTGACGTATCCAGCTTAAAGGAAGAGTGGGAAGTAATGAAAAATCCCAAACTGGTCGGCAGGATAGAAGAAAGCCTGAGGCAAAAAAGGAAGGGAAAATTGCATTCTTGGGAAGAATTTAAAAGGATTATAGATAAGCGATGAGTTATACTCCAAAATTCACGGATCGTTTTTTACAGGACACAAAAAGGCTCGAAGGCGAGCCAAAAAAACATCTGGAGAAAGCTGTCAAGAAAATACTGGAAAATCCGTTTTTAGGGAAACCTTTGAGGTACACATTCAAAGGTGTCAGAAGTGAAAGGGTTGGGAAGTTTAGAATCATTTATGAGGTAGGGAGCGATATCATAATATTTCACACATTTGAACATAGGAAAAAGGTCTACGGATAACAATTTGTGCGGGCTGTTAATTGACGCCTTTCTCGTCCCACAATCCAAGTCCGGCAAATGCCAGCATAGTATCAGATTCTGAATCACAAACCGTGACATACTCCCACCCCTAAAGGGCGCGGGCTTCCTGCTTCAATGACGGAACTGTTGTTACATCTCCACAAGCGTTACTTCCCGCCTGCCCGGCGGTAGCTATTTTGAGTATATTCTTTGCAGCGTTTAGGTCTCTATCAATGCTGAGACCGCACTGTGGACAATTGTGTGTTCTCTCACATAGTTCCTTACCTACAAGAGTCCCGCAGTAACTGCATGTCTTTGTAGTGTTCTTGGGGTCTACGA
>JACPZZ010000016.1 GCA_016195275.1 Candidatus Aenigmatarchaeota archaeon
GACGTAAACGCTGCAAAGAATATCCTAAAAATAGCTACCCTCGGACAGAGGGGAAGTAACGCTTGTGGAGATGAAACAGCAGTTTCGTCATTGAAGCAGGAAGCCCACATCCTTTAGGGTGGGAGTATGTCACGAGGTGGGTAATTGACGCGTTCGTCAAAACCAACATGGCAGAAAGAGCTTGCTTTGGAGCGCGTTAATCGTTTGTTCGAACTGGCCGAAGAAGCGCGCATTGAGAAAACAGGCATGGAAAACCGGTATGTGGAACTTGCCAGGCAGATGGCAATGCATTACAAAGTGGGCATGCCGAGGGAGCTGCGCACAAGGTTTTGCAGGTCCTGCGGGTCTTACCTGTCGCCAGGTTCCACGTCCACGGTAAGGACGAGAGCGGCTAAAAGGGCCGTGGTAATCAAATGCAACAAATGCGGCAATATCATGCGTTTTCCGTATGGGAAGCGTGTTAATTAGAAGCATACCGTAATTAGAAAACCTGAAGTTTTCTCAATGTTGTATCGGTATGCTTCTTGTAGCTTAAACCAACCATATATACTATTAACCCGAGTAATATGGAGAGTGAATTTGATGGACGCGCGGGATAAAGATCCTCAGAAACTGGTTTCGGTTGCAGCCGAAAAGCTATCCTCGATGGAGGAGTTAAAGCCGCCGGCTTGGAGCAGTTTCGTTAAAACAGGCAGCGCAAAGAAGCGCAGTCCTGAGTCACCGAACTGGTGGTCGGTGCGTGCAGCCTCTGTGCTGAGGCGTATTTACCTTGACGGGCCGGTAGGAACATCGCGATTAAGGGTTGTCTACGGTTCAAGGAAGAAACGCGGCACAAAACGCGAACACTTTTACAAGGCATCAGGGGCTGTCATAAGGGCAATATTGCAGCAGCTGGAAACAGCAGGCATGGTCAAGAAAACGGATAAGCCGAAGAAAGGCCGTGTTATAACGCCCAAAGGCCAGAAATTCCTTGAGAGCGCGGCAAAATCAGTCTGATTTCGCAGGGTTGGTAAAAATGGATGACGACGCCGGGGGGGCTTTGAAAAAAAACATCCTTTCAAGGATGCTTTCGAAACAGGCCTACGAAAGGCTGTCGCGCGTCCGCTCCGTGAAACCTGAGCTTGCGGCACAGCTGGAAACGTACATGGTAACCCTGTTCCAGTCAGGACAGATTAAAACCGAAATAACCGACGACCAGCTAAAACAAATACTTGACAAGGTAACCCGGAAGAAACAGTTCACTATCAGAAGGGCATAATATGAGCAACGTAAACAGGATCAGCAAGAAAAGGCGCCTCGCCCGTATCGGCAGGATATCGCCCGCGCCACGCTGGGCAGACATACGTAAATTTGGGTTAAAGCGCGCGCGTTCGCGAAGAATAGGCGTTGATAAGGTTAAGAAATGGAGACGCAGCAGGTTGAAACTATGACAGAGGAAAAATTGTACGACATCCAGCTCAGAAAATCCTTTTCAGAATCCAGCAGGCGCAAAAAGGCGCCTCACGCCATAAAGGCGGTCCGCGATTTTGTGGCGAAAAATACAAGATCGGAAAATGTAATTCTCGGAACCGGGGTCAACGAACTGGTTTGGTCGCGCGGCGTGTCGCACCCGCCTTCAAAGATACGGATTAAGGTAAAGAAAGACGGAGACAAGGTGTTCGCCGACCTGATATCTGCCGAACCTGAAAAGGAAGCTGTGAAAACAGAAGATAAAACCAAATCAGAAGAACAGCCAAAAAAGGACGAAGAGAAAAAGGCGTAGAACCATGCAAGATGGTCAGACGCTCAGGATCAACATTCTTGGAGACGGCAACATAGGTTTGTTCTGCGTCTCAACCGAGAAATTCTGCTTAGTCCCGCGTACAGTTACGGGTAAGCAGGCCGGTGAAATCGAAAAAACTCTCGGCGTTCCTGTGTACAAAGTATCGATAGGTTACACGAATTTTATAGGCGCATTCGCAGCAGCCAACAAAAACGGTATAATAGTTTCTAACATGGTCGAAGACGACGAAAAAGCCTGTCTGGAAAAAGAACTCGGCTTAAATGTCTGCGTCCTGGAGTCCAGGTTCAACACAACTGGAAACCTGGTTGCGGCGAACGATAAGGGCGCGGTAATATCCACGCTTTTCAACGAAAAACAGAAAAACGCGATTGAAGAGTGCCTGGGCGTCGAAGCCCTGAAAACCAGGATAGCGAATACGCCCCTTGTCGGGTCAGGATGCCTGGCCAATAATTCCGGCGCGTTGCTGCACAGGGATGTGGAAGAAAATGAGAAAGTAATTATCGAAAAGGCGCTCAAGGTAAAATCAATGACAGGAACTTTGGGCCTGGGCTCGCCTTGGGTGGGCGCAACCGCAGTTTGCACGGGAAACGGGATGGTCACAGGGCAGAAAACAACCGTCCACGAGATTGTGCGCGCTGACGAAGCCCTTGGTTTTGTTCGGGGATGATTCATTGAAAAAAAAATCATTGAGCATCGTAATACCGACATACAACGAAGGCGAAAACATACTGAAGCTTATCAGATCCCTTTCAGAAGCTTTCAGGAAAAATTCGGTCAGCGGTGAAATAATCATTGTTGACGACAACTCGCCGGACGGCACCGGGAAGTTGTGCGCAAAACTTTCCGAAAAACAGAAAAACATGGTTGTCATCCGCAGGCCCGGGAAGCTTGGTTTATCGTCCGCTGTCATCGACGGTTTCAACAGGGCCAGCGGCGACGTTATCGGAGTGATGGACGCTGATTTCAGCCATCCGGTTGGGATAATTCCAAAAATGTTCAAAGAAGTCGAGAAAGGGGCAGACTTGGTTATCGGCAGCCGCTACATAAAAGGCGGCCGCACAGAAGGCTGGCCGCTGAAAAGAAAAATAACATCCTGGGGCGCGACCATGATCGCACTGCCGTTCACACGGGTGCGCGATCCTGTGTCCGGTTTGTTCATGTTCCGCAGGCATGTGATCGAAGGCATAAAACTAAGCCCTATAGGCTACAAAATCGGGCTTGAGGTGATAGTCAAAGGCCGTTACAAAAAGGTCGTGGAAGTTCCCTATGTTTTTGTTAACAGGAAAGCTGGCAAGACAAAGCTTGATGTCAGGGAGTACGTCAACTATGTAAGGCAGGTTCTAAGCCTTCTCGCGCACAGGCTTTCTGGAAAGTTAAAATAAGCTGTGCTCTAAATAATACTATCAGGGGTTGCATATGCTGGACATACTATTCGGAGTCTTTTATTTCATCCTTCTTTACCTGACGGTTTTCCTTATGATAACCTTAGTGGTGGAGGGGGACAGCAGAGGCAAGCCAAAAAAAATGAAGGAATGGCCCTTAGTTTCCGTTATCATACCCGCGTTCAACGAATCCGCAACAATAAACAGGGTGGTTAAATCGGTCCTAAACCTGGATTACCCAAAAGAAAAGCTCGAAGTGATCGTAGTCGACGACGGTTCCACTGATAACACGTCAAAAATTGTGGAGAAAACATACGGCAGCGCAGTCAGGGTTTTGAAACAACAGAGAAAGGGGAAAGCCGCGGCGCTTAATCTGGGTCTTGACCACGCAGAGGGAAATTTTGTAGCCTGCCTGGACGCGGATTCTTACGTTTCACAGTCGTCGCTCAAGCACATGATAGCCAACTTTTCATCAGCTGACATAGCGGCCATAACCCCGATAATGCGGGTTTACAATCCTAAAACCTTTCTGGAAAAAATTCAGCAAGTGGAATACCTGCTCGCGGTTTACATGAAAAAACTTCTCAGCCACATCAACTCGATTAACGTCACGCCCGGCCCCTTCAGCATCTACAGGGCCGATGTACTCAACAGAATCGGGCGGTTCGACGAAAACTCGCTTGTGGAGGACCAGGAGATAGCCTACCGCATACAAAAAAACAATTACAGGATTGTCCAAAGCGATCGCGGCGATGTCTACACGGCAGCCCCTAAAACGCTGCGTGACCTGTACCTGCAAAGGAAGAGATGGTGTAAAGGGTCTTGGCTGACATTCAAAAAATACAGCCCCATCATGCTTGACAAAACATACGGCGATTTCGGGTTTTACCTGATGCCCAATGTCCTGTTCGGCCTCATTTCGTGCTTTTTCATGTTAGTGTTTTTCTCGGCTTACGTAATGAGCCCGGTTCTCGAATCCGTGAGGCATATTTACATGGCAGGACTTTACATAAACCCGGGTTATTACCTGAATATGGGTGAGATCGTATCCAATTTTGTGTTTTTCACTGATTTTTACAGGCTGTTCGTGCTTTGGACGTTCGCTACAATGACCATATTCATGGTTTTGCGGTCCCATAAGGTAATGAGCGAGAAAATAGGGCTTGTTGAAACAATACCGATCGCGGCATTCCTTTTCTTCTACTACATATTCATAAGCTTTGTGAACCTTTTGTCCACGGCAGACCTGCTGGTGAACAAAAGGCACAGATGGTAGTTATTAATATTGAATCAAATCCCGAATTAGGTCACCTGAGGATGTTCAGGATAAAAATAAGCAATATCAGGCAAACCGGCTTAGATGGTATATTAAATCTAAATATTCTAATCACGGATGTTGTTTGTCAACTACCATCGAATAAATTCAATGGCTTGGTCTTATGGATACCAATTTAATTGCACTTCAAATTCCCGGGAAAGGGCAGAGCGCATTAGCTGTTTGTGAGGGTCAGGATAGGGTTCTCCCTCCAACTGTTGGGCTGGTTGACGGCACAAGTTTTTGCAAAGGCAAAAACTGTGCAGGTAAACCTTATGGTTTACCTTGCAGCCTAACACGCATAGCACATGGCTTGCGTGTCCCAATCTACTTGAACAGTAATAACATGTTCGGCGATTTAAACATTTTGACTACGGTGTTCCGATACGCTCAATTCCTCCCAACGAGTAGGTCTCTGAGGCGATTATTATGAGAAAACTGAGAACAGGCCGGTACGTGGCGGCATTCGTAATAACTCTTTTGATTTTCGTTCTCGGGTTTATACTCGGCGCAGCCACAAGCGAGAAAAAGATACTCGAAATAGAACAATTAAGCCGGCAGCAGGAAGCGGATTTCGGAAGCCTGCAGTTCCAATTCTCTTACCTTGAAAGCGTTCCGCAGGAGGGAAGCTGCGTTGTTTTATCGAGAACCCTTGAAAGCAACCTGAAGACGCTCGGGCCGTCGCTTAAAAAAATCGAAGGTTACGAAGCCACAGGAGACGTAACTAACGCCAATTATATCATATTGAAGAGGAAGTACACCATCGCCAACCTGCGTTACTGGCTGCTGGCTGAAAAAAGCAAGAAGTTATGCGGAACCGACGAAGCCAGCATACTCTACTTTTTCGAGCGGGATTGTGAAAAATGCAAGGACCAGGGATACATACTCGAGCAGTTGAAGCGGCGTCTGGGTGACAGTTTATTGATATTCCCTATTGACGCGTCGATTGAAGAACCGGTAACCGACATATTGCGCGCGCAGTATAAAATCTACGGATTCCCTTCGCTGGTAATAGAAGGAACCACATACTCTTCTTACATGTCCATGCAGCAGATCCTAGCGGAAATATGCCCGCTTTACAGTTCAGACTACGAGCCGTGCAAGGGGTACAAATGAGCAAAGGAAAATATCTCGCACTGTTTATTTTAATCTTGTTTCTGGGAGCAGCCCTGCGTTTCCTCTACTTTTCGAAACAATGGTCGATATGGTGGGACGAAACAGTGTATATGTCCATGGCCGAAGCCTATGGGGGCAACAACTATTTCTTCGAGCCTTTCCGCCCTCCTTTGTTGCCGTTCACGCTGTTTTTGTGGAATTCCGTTTTCGATTATTCGCTGCTGTCGTCAAGGGTTTTCATTTTGTTGTTAAGCATATTGTCGCTTCCGTTGGCATACGTGCTGACAAAGCGCGCAATGGACGAAGATGCGGCATTGTTAACTGCGTCATTGCTTGCCCTTAACGCGTATTCAATCCTGTACTCCGCGCGCGTTCTAAGCGAGACGCACACAATCCTTTTCAGCACGCTGTCCATAGCATCATTTTACACAGGATACAGGAACAATTCGAAAGTCTGGTTAGTCGTTGGCGGTGTTGCAATGGCGTTCGGCATGATGTCAAAGCATTTGGCAGCGTATTTGCCGGTTTCGATTTTCCTTTATTTCCTTGTCAAACGCCGCGCCAACACGTTCAAAGACAGGAGGTTTTACATTGTTCTTGCCGCAGGATTAATCGCAATGTCGCCGTGGTTAATAGATAATTACCTCTCATTCGGCAACCCGTTCTGGCCCCAACTCGCTAACATAGGTTTATCCCCTCCGGAAGGCTTGTTATTTTATGCAACGTTGCTGCCCCAATTCCTGGGACTGCAGGGT
Organism: Candidatus Aenigmatarchaeota archaeon; assembly: GCA_016195275.1. GTDB lineage: Archaea > Aenigmatarchaeota > Aenigmatarchaeia > JACPZZ01 > JACPZZ01 > JACPZZ01. The sequence continues at coordinate 6,352 of JACPZZ010000016.1, forward strand.
TTGTTGATCCCGTTCGCGTTTGTCGGATTAAAAAAATCAAGGCACAGCGAATTTTTGAAACTCAACATTCTAGCTATCGTTGTTGGTTTGTTAATACTGCACGCTGTCGCACACAAGGAAGACCGCTTCCTGATGATATTAACATATCCGGTAACTGTTCTCGAAGCCGTCGGTCTGATGAACCTTGCAAACATGATAGACCAGAAAAGAAGAAAGGGGATAATTAAAAAAATCTTCCACAAAAGCGATTATGGAAGGATTATAATAATAGTAATTGCGGCTTTATTCGCGCTGAGTTTTTCTACATTCAGCTCATTGCCGCGCCAGTACGAGGATCTGTTCTACAAATGCACGGATGAAATCAATAAATTGCCGAAAGAAAAAATGTCAACAACCATGTCTCCGTATTTCTCCTATTTCACAAAACGTTTCTTTGAACAGTTGCCGTGGGAAGAAAAAGATTTCTCCTGCAACAATTTAATCGGCAGCGGAGTTAATTACACGGTTTATTATTCCGCGGGTTGGTACCAGCCTTTGGAAAAAACTTTCATCGAACAGACTGCACCATGTACTAAGTTAATCAAAAACATTACGGAAAATCAGAAATGTTTGATATTCAAGGTGAACAGATGAAGTTTCGCTATTTGTTCAACCTTTATATAGAACCGCGTAACCATCCGCAGCCCATGGCAGAAGAGCTGACAGGAAAATATAACGAAGCAGTTACATTGCTCGAAGAGCTTGGTATAATAGGGCGTTTCGCAATACGCGAGGACGGAAAAATGGAAAAAGGCTTCCAAGAGGGTTTGGAAACAAGGAAAGCGAGTTTGGATATTTTTGACAGGGAAAGGATGCGTGATATAGATTTTACAGACCCTGCAGACCGCGAAAGATTGATGTCGTCAATTCCATCGCATTCCCCGGCCGTAGCTAATATGATCCGTTTTTCCCTGTTAAACGGCATGGGTTCTTATAAAAAACTTTCCGGCATTAATCACAAGGGAGACGTTAACACTCCGTTAGGAGCACAGTCAGCGCATTTCCATTACGAAGGCGGCGGGCTGGATTATATTCAACAGAAAAGACAGGGTTTGTTAAGGCGAAAAAAGAATTTCCTGAAGTACGTTGCGACGGATTACGAACTAAGAAGATAACTAATTGTGGTCGCCGGAAATAGAGCTATTAACGCATCAACAAAATCGCAGAAATTCAATATTCCAAAAACTAATCAACAAAAAAATTAGAAATTGGCACCCAGCCTTTTGGGCTGGATGCCGTTTAATTATGTTGTCCTATCTATTGGCTGCTAGATGTGGCAGTGCTGTAGACAAGCTTTGCTCCAGTCAAGCCGCCTGCGATTAATTTCGCAGCTGCGTTTCTGGTGTCCTTCGCGTCTGTTCCGGCCACAATCAATGCGACCTTTCCAGTCTGGAAAGCGTCCTCGACCACTTTGATCAAGGCCTTGTCCTTTGCGCCTGCAAGGTTCGTTGCACCGACTTCTGCAATCCACTTATCCAAGCAGTTGTTGCCACTGACATTCATCAGCTGGCCGACAAACTTGTTTGCACAAGGACCACCGACCAAGATTACGTTCTTGCCGGTTGTCTTTATGGTTGCATCTGTGAAATCAGATGTCAACTTGCCCAATGGCGTTGTTACTGGCACAGCAGCTTCGTAGGTGTTTGTTCCTGTTACACCGCTTGTCGTTCCGAAGTAGACCTTCGCAGCTAATCTCTTTGAAGGCACCTTGGCTACAAACTTGTCAGAACCGCCGTTACTGTTGGTGTTGATCAATACGACCTCACCATCGCTCACGACATCCTGCGTCTTCTTACCAACAGCCTGGGAAGCGCTACCACTTGTTGTGGCAGTTACTTCGTTGTCCTCTGCACTGGCCGAGCTTGCTCCCAGCCTGAACTGAGGAGCCGCCGTAAGCGTTCCCGCTGTCTTGTTGGTGTAGTAGACGTTTACGTCTGTTCCACCAGCTACACTACCGAGCGTTACTCCCTGGATACCGTGCGTGGCGTTTAATGTCACGTTTAGGTACCAGTCGGCATCACCCGAACCACCGTAAGTTATCTTAAACGGATAGGTTAAGTTGTTGCTGGTAGCGTTCAACAAACCGTGTGCGTATTCTGCTGTGGCTCTTGCTACTAAAGCCGCTTTCCAACTTCCTACACCAACGTTCGCTGCAGTTCTGTTCACCAATATCTTGCTATTGGTCTTATCCCAGAACCCAATCCAGAACGGTTGTGCATATCCCGGAGACTCGGTCGCGCTCAAAGTCTTGTTGAACAAGACATAAGCTTTGTCGTAGCTGTTGCCTGCAGTGCTCACTATCGAGCCTGCGACATCAGTCGATATCTCCAAACCGTACAGGTCGCTTCCTACAATGTCAGATGTTGAGTTGACGTCGTAGGTAGACGTTCCGCCGTATGGCGCAACTGTTACAGTTGCTAGATTTGCCGTGTTGTACCCCAAGAAGCCCAATTCGCCGTAGCTGTTCGGGAACGAAACTTTGTCGCCCGCCTTCAAATACTGCGTTGTGCTTGGCTTGTATACAACTTGGATTCTTGCACTCTTCGGAATACCAGGTAATGTACCGGATCCCAAACCCGATGTCTGTATTCCCCAGTCTGTCGATCCAGGGAATTTGTCGCTTGCCGTTCCTGTGCTTGTGACGTCAGCTGTTGAGTCATACTCCTTCTCAACAGAGCCGATCGGACCTACAACCACATCCGTGCCTGAAATCTCACCTGTGGTACCAATAGCACGAACATCGGTCACTTTGACTGTTAAGCCTTGTGCCGTAAAGTCGTAGCTGTTGCCCTCGGATATAGATTTCGAAGCTACTTCTGCGCCAGCCGCGTCTTTCAACACGATCTTGGCCCACGAATCGCTCACACCTTGTGTAGCGTACGCTGTGTAGTCACCCGATTTTATACCGCTCGTAGCGCTTATTTCTCCGGTCTCACCCGTCAAAATCTTTAACGAGCTTGTACCCGCGCCTACAATGGTGAATGCCTTACCCAAAATCTTCACATTCACTGGGAATGTGTATTCAGGGCTCGAGATTGTACCCTTTGCATTCTTACTCGAAATGTTCAATGCCTTGTCGAACTGGTAGTTATATATTATATCACTACTCTCGACAATCATTGTCAAGGTACCGTTCACTTTATCGGTACTAGCGTCGTGACTCATGGTCACACCGCTCAGGTCTACCTGCTCTTGATAGTCATAGTCGTTACTGTCCCAAGATATTACACCCTTCTTCAGTCCGGTGAAGTGTGTATTAGTCATAACAGCACCGCTTGGGAATGCACTGCCTACTCCGGCTGCATCGTCCAAATTACAATCTGTTGTTGTGGTGCTCTTACAAATGGTCACACCATCCTTCTCGGTTCCCGTAACACCGCTGGAAGTTGTCGTCAAGCTCTTGGTTGTTGTACTTGTCGAACCAAGTCTGCCTGCTACGTCAACACCTGCTACAGTGTCCGTCGAATCGACACCAGAACCTACGACAATTAACGAGTTTGAAGCCGTTAATGCGCTTGTTCCGGTTGCTGGAAAGACGTTCTTGAGGTCAGTTGCGGCTACGCCTGCAAAAGCCAGAGAAGCTCCAGTAAGAAGCGTTCCCATACCTATTGCAATTGCCTTTCTAATTTGCATTTAACTTTCCCTCCTTTTTGTCCTGTAAACTGTGTTTGATTCAGTCTACACACCGAACGCAAACCACAACTATAGGCAAACAAAAGACGGGCTGGGGATAAGAAATAGAGTATATCCACACCCAACCTCCCCCTCTGTTTTCCTATGCTCTAATTTGCTGACGCGTTTGAGGTCACCCGCAAATACGCTCTGACCCGTGTATACGTCAGGCCAGATTCAGCTATCTAACCAATATTAGGAGGTATATAAATATAAAAACTCCTTGAAACAATTGTGAAACAATCTTAACCCTTGGAGTGGTCATCAGTTTTTACCTCATTCTGCGCCGCTTCACCGGGTTTAATTGTTCCAAAAGGTTCCTTCGGCTTTTTTAGGAGGAATACACGATTAGTTCGTCCCCTTTCTTCTACACCAACGATACCTCTCTTCTTTAGGTCGTTTATAAGTCTAGAAACCTTGGCTTTTGAGAAATTAGTTTCATACACTATCTTTCTTTGCATTTTCTCGCCATTATCAGACAATAGACAGTCAATAACCTTCCTTTCATCTTCTTTAAGAATAGGAAGCACGGAATCAAGTGTTTCTTCGGTTTTAAATATTATTTTATTCTTTTTACGGTAAAGATAAACGGAAACACCTATTAGAATAACAATTGAGGCTGCTAATACAGGTAAAAGATTGGAAAAGGGTAGAATCTGTATATTTTCATAAACCACGGATATACTAAGCAAATCGCCTGCCTTAAAGTTGTTTCTTGCCCAGTCAAGGAGTATTCTCCTGCCATCCGTGCGTGTTTCGCCGTCAGCAGGAGCGTAAGGCAATAATCCACCCGCTGTCTGCGAATCCCCTGGCTTGATCAGGCCTTTACCCTCTGGCAATTTTACAGTTATTGCCAAGGTTGTTACAGGCACCGAACTCTGGTAATCAAAGCGGTAAATCCACTTGTCCTTCTCGAGCTGTCTTACAAACCCTGCTGAAGTGTAATTAAACGAAAGGCTTCTCTGGTTTTTTGTAACGTTTTCAAGGTCGCAGCTGATAATTGAAGTGACGCCCTGCTTGTTTAAAGTGCAGGTGGTGTTAAAATTCGCAGCCCAGCCAAAACCGGTCACATCGCTGATTATAGGATAGTCTATCCTGCTCGGCGCAGGTATGTCAAAGGTTATCTTTACCTCGTTTCTAGACAGCCCGCTGTCGAGTATTTCCGTGGTTATTTCGTAGAATTGTATCGCCGAAGCTTCAGCCGCAGCCGGAATGGCAACTGCCAAAACAAACAGGACTGAAACAATGGCAGTGAAACGTTTCATTATATTTTTGATGATACACAGGAAATTTAAAGCTGCAAAGTAGTTAAAACAGGCCAGTGCGGGAATATAAGAAATTCTAGCTATTGCCCTTGGAAAGCACAACACCGCCCACCCCTGCTTGCGCAAAGCGGTGTACTAGCGTGGAGATGTCATTCAAAACATTCTGAGCCTCTCCAAGCTCTATGGCGATTTTCTTCGGTTCCAGGATCTCGACAGCCGACGGCCCGTAATTTATAACAAAGCGGGCCAGAGAACCATAGTTTTTAGCGACTATCTCAAGCTCCAATACCGTGGAATAAGCCTCTGGGATGTTAGGCAGCGGATTTTCAACTTTGTGGCTTTCTTTGACCTCTGTTTTGACAACAGCAATCTGCTGTTCCTTTTCGATAAGCTTAGCCAGCTCCACCAACGACTGTCGCGACACATCCTCTTTAGTAGCTAATGATTCGACCATGACCCAAGCCTTGAGCCAGCCGTCGTTTAGTTTTTGCCGTACATCACGCTCTTCGATCTTCATGAAAATCCTTTGGGCTGTGAAATTAATAAATGAGCTTTTTGATAAAAAGTTCAACCAAAAAGTGAAGATAAATTGACAAACACCAAAGATGTTTGTTAGTTGTAAATAGAAACATGTGCATACGTACAGCACATGTTTTAACCATAGTCGCCCCAGTAGCTCAGTTGGCAGAGCGACAGTTTCGTAAGATTTAATCGAGATAACTGTAGGTCGTGAGTTCAAATCTCATCTGGGGCTCTTGCCGAAGGATATAGGAACTGAAGGAACGGGGTGATATACTAATTACTTAATCCAAACGGTACATTCTTGCTTGTGGGAAATTCAATCACCGAAGATGATTTTAGAAACACTTACAAACTGAAGAAATTCGCAGATAAAGCTATTAAGAAACTTAAATTAAAGTTTCCTTTACACCCAAATAAAAACTTGGCAAAGATCGTATCGTTTCTTACTTTCGATGGCCATCTAAGATCTTGGCCAGAAAGGAATTCGGCATAGAGGGCGTTTTCAGAAAGATGCCGAATTCGTTGGTACAAGCTATGAGTATAGAATTATTAGCAAGCCTATATCTAGAATTCTGGAGATTCTAGGCGTTCCGAAAGGCAGCAAACGCAGGCTGAAAATAAGGTTCAGAATTAACATATGCTGATGAATCTCGGTATAAACACCAGTGCAGTCCGGGAAGTTGGCATTAATGAAAGAAAAGACGGTAAATTGACAAGGGGTTTGTGCTTCAACATTTCTGCCAAATCCATACCGCTATTTAACAAAATGTGAGCGGGAAATCCCACGCCGTTTAAGGATGGGATGAAAGCGAACAATAAGGCATACATTATGAGCAAAATATATAATGATATCCTGACAAACTAATAGAGAAATACATCGCAGAACAAAAGGGGATGTAATGCAACTGACACAACAGATAAAGATAGAACCGACTCAGGAACAAGAGGCAACTTTGTTAGACTTGTCTGAAAGATGCAGGCTCGTATACAACTTCGCTCTTGCAGAAAGAATAGACGCGTTCAACAAAGGGATAAAGGGAATCAACTACATAAAACAGCAGAATGACCTTCCAGAACTCAAGAAGAAATATCCAGAATACGCATGGGTTAATGCAAAGGTATTACAAATGGCCTTGAGAACTTTGGATGCAAACTACAAATCTTTCTTTGCATTGAACAAAAAAGGAGACAAGGATGCAAGACCTCCAAAGTTAAGGGGCAAACGCTACTTTACTACGATGCTATTCAACCAATCCGGCTTCAGTATTCAGAAAGGTAAAATAACTTTTTCCCATAAACATCCGTCAAAAACAGACCTGATGTTCAAAACACCAGAGAAATTCGGATTCGGTAAGGTATATCAGGTTTCAATCTACAAGAAAGGAGGTGATTATTACCTCTCCATCATATATGAGAAGGAAAAGCGGGAATACACGGATAACGGAATCTATCAGGCGTTTGATTTAGGAGTAACAAAACATACTGCTGTAAATTCAAAAGGGAAATTCATCGAATTCAAGAACAAAAGACCAGACAGGTATTGGGCAGGTTCTATAAAACAGATGCAGAGCAGGAGAGACCATTGCAGGAGAGGAAGCCATAGATGGAACCATTACAACAAGATACTCAACAACCTACAGTCGAAATCCGCAAACCAGATGAGAGACATACAACACAAATTGTCAAGGCAGATAATAGACAACACGAAGGCAAACACAATAATCGTTGGAGACCTTTCCGTAAAGGACATGGCAAAGACGAAGATGAAGAGGCTAAACAGGTCGTTGCAGAACACAGGCTCAATCTCACGTTTCATAAGGTTTCTGACCTACAAGGCGGAACTTGCGGGTAAGAGGGTAATAGAAATCAATGAAAAAGACACCACAAAGACTTGCTGTATTTGTGGAAAGAAAAAGGATATGACTCTAATTCGAGAGAGTCTATGAATGCGGTTGCGGGAACATAATTGACAGGGACAGGAATAGCGCTGTCAATATAATGTCAAAGTTCCTATCGCAAAATGCCCTGTGGCAGGGCTATTCGCAATTTGCGGATAATCTGCGACAAACAGGCATTGCAATACAATTAGCAATGCTCTCGCAGGAAGCCCATACGCTTCAACGAAAACCCAATGGTTTTCGTGCACAGGAAATCAACGATTTCCTGTGTAGCGGTGGGAGGATGTCACAACACAAGCAAAGATTGTTAGAGTGGGGTTGCACAACAACACGGGACCGGAAGGCGTGAAGTTGTAGTCTAACCAGGTAAGACAGCTGGCTCCAGTCGTAATTTGAAACATGCCGATACGGTATACGGCATGTTTCGGTTCGCTCTGTTGGAGCGAAGAGGCGAAAGCCGATGAATATCAGAAGTTACCAGCCGATCAGGGTTCAAATCCCTGCAACCCCAATTAATTTGGTCTTAAGTCGACAGGCTTAAAGAGGGATACAATGAAAGACCCAAATTGCGTGTTTTGCAAGATCGTGGCAAACGAGATACCGTCCAAAAAAGTTTACGAAGATGAGTCTTTTCTGGCGTTTCTAGACATTAACCCCGCCAACACAGGCCACACATTGATAATCCCGAAAACGCATTACCAGACTATTATCAGCATACCGGAAGACGATTTGTTCGCCCTGTCAAAAACCATTAAACGGCTGGCAACAGCCATGCGCGAAACCATGACAGCCGAAGGCCTTAATTTGCACCAATCCAATGGCACAGTCGCAGGCCAGGTCATACCGCACCTGCATTTTCACTTGATCCCGCGTTACAAGGACGACGGTTTCAGTTTTGCTTGGCCTCACAAGCAGGTGCCGGACGAAGAAATGGAGTCCGTGCGCAAAAAGCTGGCCGAAAAGATGGGGTATCGCGGATAAAACCAAATCCCTTTCTTTGAAAAGAAAGGTCTTTGGGAACCCCAAAGAAACAAATACAACTTGATAGGATTTTAATTCTATAAGGAAAGATAACAGTAACAGTAGACCGAAACATATGCATACCAAAAGCATATGTTTTCAGCAACAAACGCGGCGGTGGTCCAGCCTGGTAAGAGGTCTAATTAAGGCCCAGGAAACGCGAGCCTTCCAATAACCTTTTTAGAAAAAAGGTTAATCAAAAAGAAGACAGCTCACAACCCGGGTTCAAATCCCGGCCGCCGCATATTAATAATCACAGAAATTAACAGTCTTGTAAGAGGTTGTAAGTTGTCTTCGAAAGAGCTTCCAAAAAAGATAATCCTTGTTCTGTTATCCGTCATATTTCTTACATTCGCGCCAATGGCCATAAACACCTACCTGGTAAGCCAGATAGGCGTGGGAAACGCCATGGCAACCGTCTTGGAAGGGCTCACCTCCCGGTCTTTATCAACAGCCCTGAAGGATACGTGCAGCCGGATACCTTCGATAAGCTACTCTGAATGCGAGACGCTGGCATTGGGCCAGTTGTGTTTACAGTACGCTGACCCAGCTTCATGCCAGGACGTAGGCCCAAAAGGCAAGGATTATTTTGTCAAAAACGTGGCGCTTCCCAGCCTGATGTCAAAAGTCAATGAAATGCAGATTCCGAAAACGGCCATAAAGGTAGGGGAGCTGGATCAGATAATTAACAGCGTTTTCTTGGTCTCAATTGCGCTTACGCTCGTGTCTGTTATCCTGATGGTGATGCTGATCTCAACGCCCAAGAACGTCCTTAGGGCACTGGGAACAAATATCATATTGATCGGGCTGCCCATGTTCTTGCTGGCTTACGCAGGCGAGAAAACGCTGCCTTCATTAATCGAGCAGGCAGGCGCCGAAATCGCAGACCCGGCTACGATATCTTCCATGTCGGCCGCGATAATGCCGGTTGTCAAAATATTTTTGGACGGGGAAAAACAGATCGGTATAGTTCTGACTTTATTGGGCCTTGTGGCCATCGTTGCGTCGAAAACCTTTTTCAAGGAAAAAAGATTGCTGCGCAAATGACGGCTTAATAAGATTTTTGGACAGTTAAACATGCCCAGCTGGTTTATAGCGTAATACCACCAGTCTTCTGACTGGTGGATAGGGCTACAACTTATTCCTCGTTCTAAGCGAATAAATAAACAGCGTGGATAAGGTTGAGAAAACCTAAGGTTTTCTCAAATA
>JACPZZ010000018.1 GCA_016195275.1 Candidatus Aenigmatarchaeota archaeon
AATTTTATCGGAACGCGTCGGAATGCGCGAAGGCCAGCCGCAGGCAGACATAGGAACAAATACCGGCACCTGCGAATCCTGCAGTAATTATTCTGAAAACCTGACAACAATTGACGACGAATGGCTGTGCGAAGACTGCAGGCAGGAAAAAACAACCCCAGAATAACCACAAACGGTTTATTATTCGCAACACCTGAACAAAGCATAATTCACAACAACAAAAGGTCAAGATGAGTTAAATGGAGAAGGTTTTAGTAATTAATACAGAAGACCTGAAAGCAATAACCGGCAACAAAACCGGTTTCATCGAATTTGACAAAGAGGTTTTGGGTTTGATAAGAACAAAAAGTTTTTTCGTAAACCGGGATAACGCAGAAACAGACGAAACAAAAAGACAAATCATACCGTATTGCATGGTTATTAGCGGAAACAGGATTCTAGCAGTAAAAAGAAAAAATCCGGGTGAACTGAGATTAAAGGGCATGTTGTCCATAGGGATAGGCGGCCACATTAATCCCGGAGACCAGGGAACGGACATTTTATTCAATGCCGCGGCGCGCGAATTAAAAGAAGAAACGGATTTCAACGGCAACGCTATTTCACAAATAATCGGTTTTTTATCATTTGACGACACGCCCGTTAGCAGGGTGCATTTCGGTGTTGTTTACAAAATGGATGTCGACCGCGAGGTTAAAGTAATTGACAAAGGTTTGGAAGGAAGTTTTGTTACATTAACAGAACTTTCAAAACTCGCGGATAGTATGGAAGGGTGGAGCAGGGCATTGACGGAAAAAGCAGTCAAACCACAACCCTTATAAACCCCAACTGTCATAAGATCTTTGGATTTATCCAGCAAACAACGTTCATATTCATCATACGGACGCACGGAAAAAAACGCGCAGCGCGGCCGCAGGCTAGTGACAGGCTTTTTGTGGACTTGTTAGTTCTGGGTAAACTCTGAGCGGCGATAACGCCGTCAAAAATCACGGAGGAATGATTCAAATGGCAAAATTGCCACAGTCAACAACAAAGTACATAATCGAGGCGCAAATAGAAGCCGAAGGAATAGTAGAAAAACCGGACATCATAGGAGCCGTGTTCGGGCAAACAGAAGGTTTGTTAGGAACAGATCTGGAATTGCGTGAACTTCAAAGGACAGGCCGCATCGGCCGCATAGAGGTTTACACCAACTCTTCCATGGGCAAGTCGTCCGGAAAAATAACCATACCGTCCTCTTTGGACGCGTCGGAAACAGCTTTAATCGCGGCCGCAATCGAAACGATCGAACGCGTAGGACCATGTGCCGCAGCCATCAAGATCACAAAGGTCGAAGACATTCGTATAGCAAAGCGCAAGTATATCATAGACACGGCCAAGAGGATTTTGCGTGAGCTGGTTTACCAGTCCTTGCCGGAGTCCGAGGTTTTGTCAGAACAGATTAAGCAGGAAATAAGGACCGCGGAAATAACAACATTCCGCAACCTTCCAGCAGGCCCTGACGCAGCCAAAGCCGAAGACATAATCCTTGTCGAAGGCCGCGCCGATGTTCTAAACCTTCTAAAAAACGGCATCAAAAACGCCGTCGCAGTAGGAGGCACATCAATACCGCCGGAAATCAGGGACATTGTACGCGAAAAGGAAGTGACTGTGTTCTTAGACGGCGATCGTGGTGGGGATTTGATTTTGTCCCAGCTTTTACAATTAACAGAAATTGATTATGTAGCCCGTGCGCCCGAAGGCAAAGAAGTCGAAGAACTTACAAAAAAAGAAGTCTACAAATCTTTAAGGGAAAAGGTTTCCATGGACCAGCTTCGTCTGGACAAGAAGGACACGCTTGGCAAATATGAGAGGCCAAGAATCGAACGCGAGTTGGCAGAACCAGCCGAACCGGAACCTGGAGAGGCTTCCGAACCAGCCGAACCGCAACCAGCACTGGAAAGACATGACCGCGACCAGGCAAAGCGGACTATAAAGATACCCAAAAAGTACGCAGACATTTTCAAGGAATCTTTGGGTGAACTTGTTGGCACAAGGGCCGCGTGCATCTATGACGACAGCCTTAACTTGCTTGGTAGGGTTCCGGCAAAAGACATCGCGGGCTCTTTGTCAGGGATACACGCCCACGCCGTTGTCTTGGACGGTATTGTGGATAAGGAACTTGTCGAAACCGCAGAAACAAACAACGTGAAATTCCTTGTAGGCACAGATAGGGACATATTACCCAGGACAAGCGTCATAGTTATAACCAAAGGGGCTTTACAGGGCCGTAAATCAGAATAAAGTTATAATCGTCCGCATTTCGACCCACAAAGCTCTAAGAAATTCTTAAACAACCAGAAGAGTAATACATAGCCTTATCTATAATAATTTTTGGCTAAATTTCACAGCGAAATGTCGGAAATGGCCAAAACAGGCATCTCACACAACCTTAACAATGATCAGATTCATCCGACACTAGCCGACAAATCGACAATTACTGAGAAATTACGAAGAATTCATGTCGCACAGGGGGAACACGGCAACATCGGTGTATCTTGAGCCTTGTGGAGTGAGTGTGCTTGACTTCAGTTTTACAGCATCGATCAGGATTTCCCCGAAGAAAGTCTCACTTTCCTTTACTATTGTTTGTCTGAGCATGTTTATATTCTTAACTGATCGTATGCGGGCGATTGTAAGGTGCGGAATAACATCTCTTTCATCGTTTTCCGGCAGTATTTCTCTGACCGCGTCGGAAACCCTGGTAAAAAGCCCCTCAAGGTAGAGTTTTCCAGCCGTAACACCTGCCCATATAACCCTTGGTTCCTTCATAGGGCCGAAAAAACCAAGCCCTTGGACACTCACTTTCGAAGATAATTCTCTGCTTAGAAGGGGTTCCAGGGTATCAATAACCAGCTTAACCTGCCCGTCAGAGAGGTTACCTAGGAACCTGACCGTAAAATGAAGGTTTTTCGCATCAACTAACTTCACGTCTGCTTCACTTTCCTTCACGTGACCCTGCGTTACCTTCACGTTAACCTTCACGTGATCATTCACGTCAATAGCCAGAAAACACCTATTCTGCATCTAAACCGCCCAAATAGTCAAATTTACTTCACGTTACCATTACGTTACTTCACGTTACCGAAATATAAAGGTAACGCATCTTCACGCAACTTCACGTGCACATTTATATATTCACGTGAATGTGATATTACTTAACGTGAAGTTATGGAAAACGCAGGAATACTTATAAATAACCAAGAGAGGCAAGCTTGGAGGGAAAATCCGTTCTCGCTGAAAATATTGCCTCACCTGTTTGTCGGCTATTCCGAAGAATTAAACACCCTAGTACAGGGGCTGGAGAACAACGAAAAGATAACCATGCTTATCGGGCCAACCGGCGCAGGCAAAACCACACTTCTTAAGAAGCTGGCCGATACCGTGGACAGCGGGTCCGTCGTCTTGTACGTAACAAAACCGCCCACAAGACCCGAGGATTTTGTCGGGATTTTCAAAACAGTCTTGAGGCCGTCCCTGCTGGAACGAATATTTTCTTTGGACAGGATAACCCTGTACGAGCTGGCAAATTATGTAAGCAGGAAGCTGCGGAACAGAAAAATGATCATGCTGGTCGATGAATGCCACGAAGCACCTATTGATGTGCTGGAATGGTTAAGGACAATATCCGACCAAGTAAACAACCTTTTGATTGTAATGGCCGGCCTGCCAACACTAGAAACCACACTGGAACAAAAACTTGAAACTCTGCTTAACCGGGTAACAGGCCACGTTGAGTTAACATCCTTGGCACGTGAAGAGGTCGAAGAATTGATCCGCCGGAGAATCGAATTTGCAGGCGGAGCAGGAACAGGCCCGTTTTCACGTGAAGCTATAGACGTAATCTACGAAAGGACCGGCGGCTTTCCGCGCAACGTGCTGAAAATGTGCGACGACCTTGTAAACGAAAACAGGGGCAAAACACTGGTTATCGACAAGGCTATAGCGGAAAGCACCCAGCCGCCCGAAACAGCCCCGGTTAACGTGAACTTCATAGAGACGTTGCCGGAAAAGCAAAAAGAAATTTTGAAGCTGCTCTCAGGTTCAGGTCCGCTCAGCCCGTCGGAAATAGCAGAAAAAATAGGGTTGGAGGATTACAAAACCGAGGACCACGCCTCACGATCCGTGAATAATATCCTGCGCCGTTTGATGGAAGCGGACTGCATATTGCGCGAGAAAAGGGGCAAAGGCTTCGTTTACAAAGTCTCTCCCAAAGTGAGGACTCTGATGGCAACATCGTAGCCGGAAACAGGTGCATAACAACTAGAAGCATACCGTATACTGTATCGGTATGCTTCAGTTTACGAAGCACCCGTTTCAGAGAATATTTAAAGTATTGTGGACATAATTACAATTATTAGGTGATCTAACTTGGCAGGAGAAGAGAGGATACGGGCAAGAAATTTTGTTGGTAAGATAGTTGTTTCTGAAGAAACCGGCCGCAAATTCGGAACAGTGGGCGATATAAGCTTCATAACCGAATCCGGCGAACTGATGAATTTGGTCATGGTTGACCCTACAAAACACGCCGACGGTTTGAACTTACAGGAGGACAAGAAAGGCCGTCGTTTAATACCATTCTCGTCAGTGAAATCAGTGGGCGATTTCGTCATAATCAGCGAGGAAGAAGTTGCTTAAACGCTTTCAGAAGTGAGGGAAAAGAAAACCTTCCTATTCCTTCTTGTTTTCTTTATCTTACCCAGGTCGCAAAGCGCGTTTAGCCGTTCTGATGCGGTATTGCGCGATATCCTGAATTCCGTCGCAACCGTTTCTGCAGTCATCTCACCCTTTCCTTTTAGAAGCAACAAATAAGCTTCGTCCAGTTCTGATTCGACCTTGCCGGCCAGTTTGTCAAGATCGCGTTTAACGTCTGGGGGCGCCCCCGGCGTCATCTTCTCCAGCAACGCGTACATTTCATTCATGGTCGGTAACGAGTTGACCCGTTCGCTCATCTCCGGCAAGTAGGATAGTTTGCCATTCATCTCCTTCATTGTTTCAAGCATGCCCGAAAATATCTCATGCTCTATAACCTTCTTCTGGATCGGGTGTTCCGAAATCGCTTTGATCCGCTCTTCCATGTTCTCGACTTTGCTTATCGTGTAGTCCATATTGCCGCCTTTTCTGAGAAACTCTTCAAACTCTTCTGGCGTCATTTTAACAGACTTTTCCTCTGCCATCTGTTGTAGAGGCTGCTTAACAACCTCTTTCCTTCCAAAAAACAACGCCTTCAGGGAATCTACTAAACCCATAATCTCACGAACTGTCGATTTTCACCGACAGAATGAACTGTCGGCTAGCCGACAATTAGAATTGTGGGTTTTAGCTAATAAAAACAGTCGTCCAGGGTTTAATCCCTTACACCATCCGGTGTAACCTTGAAAACCGCTTCACCTTCAGGTAGGTGGGGTGAGTCTATTAAGCGCGCGATTCGCTTGTCCTCTTTGCTTTTCCTTAGGTAAAATCTCACAGTAGAAGCGTGCCCTAAAATGTGGCCGCCTATCGGCACAGTCGGGTCGCCGAACAGCATGTCGGGCCTTGCCATAACCTGGTTCGTTACATAAATGGCGACATTATGGGTCTCTGTAAGCCTGAGCAATTGGTGCAAATGTCTGTTTAACTTCTGTTGCCTTTCGGCGAGCGTGCCCCGGCCTGTGTAATCGGCCCTGAAATTTGACATAAGTCCGTCGACAACAATTAACTTGATATCGTTTTTTTCAATCATATCAACAGCCTTTTCCGCCAGTAACATTTGATGATCTGAGTTGTGGCAACAAACCCCGCCGAACCCGGCCACAAAGTTCTGGTAGGGAGTTTTATGCGAGCTGACGCTGAAATCGTAAACTTTAGTCTTCGGATCTACCCTGATTTTTTCAACGGATTTTATTCGCGCAAAAACCAGGCTCTCCCATTTTGGGGCGTTCAGGTTTTGATTAACCTCGCACAATCCCAGGGGTTCGTTTATATTCAGGCCCGCGGCCTCTATCCTATATGGCTGGTTCCAGCTGGTTTTCATGTTTTTTAATTTTACCCGCGCTATCGCAGCAATAACACCAAATCTCAACAAAAGCATTGTTATATCATGTGCGAGTTTTTTGCTGGACGTGGCAAAAAGCAGTCTGCCGTCCCTCCTTGACGCAGCATGATAACCGTCCCCATCCCAAAATCCTTTTATGAAATGCATTATTTTGTTTTTTGGAAGCGAAAAAATCCATTCCGGTATATTCCTCTCCGAACTTTTGCTCCCTATGGACACACCGAAACAATGTTTCATTATCAAGCACAGCAATCTACTTGGTACAAGAAGCGTTCTGGCCCGCTGCCCCTTCTTCGTATGTATGAAAGATTTTA
Source organism: Candidatus Aenigmatarchaeota archaeon (assembly GCA_016195275.1). GTDB lineage: Archaea > Aenigmatarchaeota > Aenigmatarchaeia > JACPZZ01 > JACPZZ01 > JACPZZ01. Next base: position 6,385 of record JACPZZ010000018.1, read on the forward strand.
CCGAAAACTTCTCTTCAATTATTTTTTTTGCCCTGGTGCAAAACTCTTCCTCACAGGTTATCCTGAGTCTCACGGCCCTGCTTTTATATTGAGTGTTGCCTTCAGCGATCCACAGACCCAACAACCACAGAAGGTCTTCATCGATTTTTATATTAGCTGGAATTCCAGTCGCCTTTCTTTTGCCCGTGTGCCTGAGTTTTATAAAATTCTTGCCGCCCAACCCCTCCACCAGAATTTCTTTCTTTATGCCGTTGGGAATATTTTTCAGCATTTCTTCCAGATTTATTTCATTGATATCCCTCTCTGGAATGGGGAGGGTTGAAGGTATTGCTATGTGATCCCCAGTTTTCAACAAAGACGCGTAACAGCTTTCGGGCCGCATATTACCGGCCACTCTTTGAACGGTTTCCCCCGTTTGTCCCTTACGTACGCCTCTGAACAAACTGTGCGCGCCCGTAACGGTGACCTCTCTCCCAAAAGAAGTTTTTATCCTGAACAATTCGTTATTCTCCCCGATTTCGTGTCCAATCAAATCTGTTACTTCCGCGGGTTCCACGCGACCATTTTCCGGGTTAAATGAAAATGTCGTAATTTTTCGGCCTTTTCTGTTTTCAACCACGTCTCCGATATCAGTATTATGCACCGCGTCGTCGTTTAGAATAGTAACAGGTTCATCGCCCGGAAGGCTATTATGTGCACGGGCCACAAGTATATTTTTCAACGCTTTCTGCGGATCCAGGCCTGCGCCCTTTGCAAGCTGTTCAACCCGCGCGGGACGGAATGTGTTTTCGCAGTCTATGATCATTCCCTTCGCGTTTAACCCGCCCTTTTCTACGGGCAATTGTACGTTAATCAATAATTGGAAACCTAACTGGCTTTTACCGGAATTGTGGGATATTATACCGTTGGATAAAAAGTTGTGCGTCCCCGGAACTTCAAAATCATAGACCTTACCGTCTGGTGTTTTGGAAGGCGTTATAGAACTGATCGGGGTGAAATCAACAAATTTGCGTACCCCGTTTCTTTTATAACTTTCGATTATACCGCTTATTTTGTCTTTCAACCTGAGAGTGTGCAAACCAATTTCCGAATAAAATTTTATCAACGACTCTTTGTCATACACATTTAATTTATAACACAAAAACTCTTTCCCACCTTTTTTGGTGATGTCAGAAGTAACCGACGATTTTATTCCGAACTTAGATAGCAAAATTTGTACAGTTTCGAGCAGTTTAACGCTTGAACTCCTTAACGATACCCATCTGCCATAGCTGAGCAGGGTGTAAACATAAGTTTTTGATCCGTTTACAGTTTCTCTGACATAATTTCTGGTTCTAGAGGACATGTCTAATACGGCCGACCCTTCACCGTCATAGAACGCGGACAAAAATTTTACAACAACGTGTTTGGGAGAGCTTAGTATCTGATCCGGAACAAATTTGCACCTCGCTGTGTTATACAGCCCATGGAACTGCCTTAAGAACTCGCCAACCACCACGGAATTTATATCTAAGATTTTTGCATTGTCCTCCTCTTTTCTTTTGGCCGGTTCAATACCAAACACATCCCATACGAGTTTGCAGAATCTGCCCACTATCATTTCATTGGAATTTCTAATGCTAACCCTGTTCACACTGCCGCCCTGTATCTGAGTTTCGTGCCAGCCTTCGGCAAGAATATACCCGACCAGCTCGGCCAATTCGGGTGTAAGAACCGTTGGCAAACTAACCTTCGATAGTTTTGAAATTGGAGTAAATTTTTTTAAAACAACCTTTGTATCCAGTTTGACCAAATTTGCAGGGAAAGTTTCATCGTGGGCTATCATAATCATATCATTCAGCGACAGGTCTTTTGCCTCTTTCCACCCGGAAGCTGTTAACAGCGGGTGGTTTGGCGTTGCAGAAACCGACATACCGTTTCTAAGCGTCACATCGAGAACGTTGTTACATGAGTAGACATACAACTTAGTCGCTGTGGTCGGTTTTAATTTGTCGTCAAGTGTCATTATCGGTAGATTTATCGGGTAAACTCCGGGGTTTAATCCGCCAGCAATAGACCCTATGGCCACGAGTCTTCCATCGCCTAAGGCTATTTTGCTGTCCCCGGTTAAGCAACCATAAGCTCCGTAAGCCTCGGTCATCGACTGCGTTTCAACACCGCCGCCAAGCAGTTCATCAAGTGCCTTGGAGCCTGTTGTAATCGCACCAACGGTTTTCCTCTTTTCCTTCAGTTTTTCGGCAGTATCGAAACCCATTTCCAAAGAATCGCGTGCCGCTTCTATGATCTTGGCCGCGGTTATCTCGCCGACACCGGCAACATCGGCTAACTCGCCCGCCGATGCGGCGGCTATAGTCATCAAATCGGTGTAGCCGACTTCCCGCAATTTTTCAGCGACTTTTGGCCCTACACCCGGCAGATCCTCAATTTCAATTTTTTTCATATCAATTACCTAGTGTTGCCAGTATTTTATTTGCCTCTTCAACAGCATTTACGTCACTAACACCCGAAACCAGAAACTCCAGCCTGTCAAACATGGAATTTCGTTTTATCCTGCCGGAAAACACCATCTCTTTTCCGAGAATCAAGGCCGCCCTTTCGGTTATGGGTGCGGTCCTGTTCATGCGTTCCTTCGCAATGGAGAGCGCCTCCTGTGTTTTCATGCCTATGAGCTTCTCCGCAACGTCGCGGAAAAAAACAGCCCTTATGCTCATGACACCGTCGTCTACGACGCCGGATAAGACCATGCAATAATTCGGGGCCACATACTGGTGCTCGTCGCAGAAAAATTTATTTTCGTTCGCACGCACTCTGATGCCGCATTGCGGGCAAACTTCGTAAAACGGGTCGGATTCAAACAGCTGGACAAGCGTGCCGCGCACCCGTGCAATCGAGCCCTCGTGGAACTCTCCTGTGTCGGAACGCTTGTCTTCGATAACAACATTATTAAACGCAGGCAAGTCATCGTTGGTTTTTTCTATTTTTCCCCTGCCGCCGAGTCTCAATTCCGGCTCGCCGCGGTTGTCCTCTTTGCTATACCCAAAAACACGAACCACATCGTTTTCTTTAAGGTTTTCAAGTATTTTCGTTTCATCATTCCACATGGACATCCTTACTGTCCCAGTAGGATCCCACAGGATCATGTTGACGACCTTTCCTTTGGCCCCGTTGCGTTCAAATTCGCGTTCGGGAAATATCCTGTAGATGCGCGCCACTATTTCCACGTTGCGCATTCCGGGAACAACGTTTCTGATCTCCAGCCGCCTGGTAATTCGCGCAAGTATATCGATGTTAAGGTCCCGCGCAACAAGATGCGCCGCGCCCTCCGAAGAAATGAGACCGGAAAGTTCCGCCTTTTTGTCCTCAATTTTCTGTTGCACGACCGCGTTATCCAAGCCGGTCTGTTCGCGTATCTTGCCGACTATCTCATCAAGCGAAAGCATGCTAAAAATTGAATGTGAGGGTATTAAAATGAAGCTGTTGGGGGTGTTCCGATAAAACAGGGGTCCTGCCTAACGCCCGAAGGAAGTGTACTAAAGTCACAATAAGGCGACTTTAGTCGCATTATTTAACTCTTGTGGTACATCAAAACGA
>JACPZZ010000017.1 GCA_016195275.1 Candidatus Aenigmatarchaeota archaeon
AACGAGAGCCCTATCAATAACTAAATGCATGAATGATAGGGCTGATTCGTTCCCTGTCAGTTTTTTATTTTTTCTCAGAATAAGCGTGAGCAATTCATCTACTGATTGAAATCAGTAGATTTCTTGTCACCCGATTAAAATATCCCGAACTTCTTTTCAACAGGTTCTATTCCATTGTCTGTCATCAAGAAATTAACGGATTTGCCTTCCGGTATTGAGCGGTGTTTTACTATTGTTGCGGCTCTCTCGCCCATGTTGCCGGATTTTTCTATCAATATGATTGACTTGCACCAGTATTTCATCGCATCCCCGCCGATTACGTCAAGCAATTCGGAATCGTTCTTTTTGAAAACGTGCGTTGTTATTATTACAGGTATCTTGAAGTCGCGCGCGATCGCGGAAAGCATTGACAGATGAATGCCCAATGTTTTATTCGCTTTCATAACATCGTCAGTTTCTGCATACTCCAGGCGGTACAACGCTACCGACGAATCTAATACGACCAAACCCGTTTCATCCCTGGAAACTATGGACTTGCATCTCCTTATAGCGTCTTCCTGCTCCTTGAAATTCCTGGGCTCCAAAAACATTATTTCATTTAGAACCTGGTCGGTTTTCTCACCTGCCAACTGGCTGAAACGCTCGAAAGAAAAACCGCCTTCGGTATCTATGTAAACAGCCTTTTTCCCGGACAAAACCGCGTTAATCACAGCCAGCATGCAGATATTTGTTTTCCCGGTCCCGGGCGGGCCGCAGAAATTTGTCATCGCGCCGGCTTCGATGCCTCCGGACAAAAGGCTGTCCAGCGGCTTGGAAAGCCGCAATTTGACCACAAAGCCTTTTTGTGCCCCTTGCTCGATTTTTTCATTTTCCATTTTAAAGCCTTACCATATTAATGCCATACTTTCTTACATGAACGGCACGTTTACCGCAATGCGGGCAGAAACTCGCATTTCCCGGAATTTCCCCATCGCAGTTAACGCAACCGGAATCTGCGAAAACTTTTTTCAGGTTAAGCAGCAGGAAAAGGGTTCCTGACAGAAGGCTTACAAAAATACCGAACAGCACAGCTATAGCCGCTATTGCAAACGAACCTAAAATACCGGGCGAGACGGCCTTGGATACGTAATAAACAAGTCCGACCGCTGACAACAAACCTGCCAAAGATCCGATAAAAATGGCGCGGGGAATTATTGCCATATCAATCACATTGAAAACGTAATATTTATACGGTAGCTAATACTAAACCTTTACGGTTATCCGATGAATTACGATAAACTTGGCGCATGGGCTTTCATTTTGGGCGCTTTGGTGGTTGTTTTAGCATCGTTCGTTACAGCGGATGTCGGACTGCTAAAATCCGCGCTGGTTGTTCTGGGCATTATCGTCGGCTTGTTAAACATAAACGACAGGGACATAACGCATTTCTTGGTCGCTGTGATAGCGATACTTGCTGTGGGAAATGCGAATTTTGACGCTGTTCCTGTTTTTGGAAATTTAATACAAAAGACACTCCAGAACATAGTTGTGTTCGTTGCCCCGGCAGCGGCAATAACTGCAATAAAGGCCGTTTACACCATGGCTTCAGGAAAATAATTTAATAATCTATGCGCCGATTTTTTTCATAACACGCCACCGGGACTTGCTGAAAAGGCGTATTTTGTTCGTTACATCCCTCTTTGCGAAAATTATGCCGACAACGAAACCCACGGTCACAATCGCGGCTTCTGCAAGCAGAAGGTCTTTTGAAAAATGGGAAAGCATGAAAGCGCTGCTGAACAGGCCGAAAAACGCAAGCAACGGGAGTTTGCCGATGCTAAAAGGCGATTTGAAGCTTCTTTTCAGGAAGGGTTTTTTATACCGCAAAAATATCACGGAGCTGTTGATGAAAATATAAACGAAAAATATGCCCACGTCCGTGAGCAGCGCCACAGTCTTTATGTTTCCTATCGAAATTGAAGCTATGACGAGGGCCATTACGGTAACGATCGCCAGGTGTGGGGTGCCTTTTTTGTTCACCACGCCTAAAAACTTCGGCAGCAAGTTGTTGTGCGAAAGGCCGTAAAGCATTCTCGATGCCACTAACATTATGACAAGGACCGTATTGGATGTTGCGAAAAGTGCGATCATTGACATTATTATGCCGGCTTTCGGGAACACTGATGAGATTACTTCTGTAAGAGGCGCTTTCGATGCTCCGAGCCGCTCAGCGCCAAGAACACTCAATGAAGATAATGAAACAGCCATGTAAAACAAAGTCGATATGGCAAGGGAGATTATCAGGGCTTTAGGGATTATTTTATTTGCTTTTTTGGTGTCTTCTGACAGGTTAACCACTTCCTCGAATCCTATGTAAGCAAAAAATATCAGAGAAGCGGCGGAAATTATTCCTTCAAACCCGGAAGGCGAGTAAAAGAAATCGGCTTTTGTCCTGCTAATGAAAAAGAGGCCTAATATAGCAACGACCAACAGGCCGGAAACCTCTATCGTTGTTGAGATTGTGTTATATTTAGTGGATTCCTTTATCCCCACGTAATTTATCAGGGAAAGGCCGACTACGAGCAACGCAGCCGCGGCTGCAGGCTCTGCGCTGAACATGTAATTGAAATAGCCGCCGAAGCCCAACGCGACAGTCGCGGCGCTGATTATCAGCGTTATCAGCATGACCCATTGCACGACAAAAGCCAGAATCCTGCTGCCGAAAGCGTTTTTTGTGTAAACGTATTCTGCGGCGTTCCTGGGAAACATGCCTGCCAATTCCGCGTAACTGAATCCTGTGAAGGCTGCTATGAAAGACGCTATAAGAAAAGATATCCATAGAGCATTACCGGCTATCGCGGCGCCCTGCCCTATCAGGACGTATATGCCGGCCCCAAGGATAACGCCGACACCGTAGAGAACGGCGTTAAAAAGCGTTAACTCCTTTTTCAGCCCTTTTTTCAGCACGATTTAACTTTCCCTCTGGGAAGTCCCCTTTCGCAAGATGGGAGATGGAAGACAGTCATGCGTATTGGAACATTGTAAACCATATTATTATATAAAATCATTCATGATAAATAAATGCCATTGTCCACACGCAGGCGTAAACGGTCGCAATAACGAATTCGCATGTGTCCATGAGTAGTTCACATCATAGACCGTACAAATTCATCTGAAACGGGATACGAATGCTTTTCGAACAGCTAAGCGAAATTTTCACCGGTTTGATAGGTTCCACGGGCTATTTTGGAATATTCGTGTTGATGGCGCTTGAAAGCATGGTAGCGCCTGTGCCAAGCGAACTTGTAATGCCTTTCACCGGGTTTTTGGTAGCGGATGGCAAAATGAATTTCCTTCTTGTTGTGCTAATCAGCAGTTTTGCGTCAATCGTGGGATCGTTGATCTCATATTTCATCGCATATTATGGAAAAAGGGAAATGGTGCACAGGTTCGGCAGGCTGTTTCTTCTCGACAAAGCGGAACTGAACTGGACGGAAAAGTGGTTCAGGAAGCATGGCGATTCAACGGTTTTTATCAGCCGCTTCATACCTGTTGTGCGGCACCTGATCTCGCTGCCTGCCGGGCTTGCCAGGATGAACCTAAGACGCTTTATCGGCGCAACGCTTGCTGGAGCGACCATGTGGAATACATTCCTTTTGTGGGCTGGCATGCAACTAAGAGAAAACTGGGGCTTGGTTAGAAACTACAGCGAGTGGCTGGACATAATCATTGTTCTGGCTGTTTTGCTGGCCGCAGCCTTCGTGGCCTGGAAGCATGCGAACTACTCGGGGCTAAAGCCCCGAGCGTCTTGAATTAACTCGTAAATTCGAGCAGGCTTTTTTGCTTGGGTGCATGCGCCTCGCGCTTCGCCCAGCGCTTCTCCTGCGATTGGTTGACATAGATGCGCACAGTCTCTGCATTTACCGCACCGACCATGCGATAGAAGTATCCGGACGATCAGAACCTGTTGCACAGCTTCTTCACGAAAAGCCGCAATAGGTTTTATACTTATTCCTGCACCCTAATTCTTGAAAGAAGCTCGCGGATTTTCTTCGTTCTCTTTGGATAACCGGATTAATTCGTCATATTCCTTCTGTCCCATCACATACATCGACGTCGCAGGATGCTCAACATTGAGAAATCCAGAAGGATTTCTCAAATAGAAAACCAATGGTTTTCTATTTCCTGCTCAGGCCTACGGGGCGAACGAACACCCACAGCCGAGTACCTGTCGCCGGGCCCGTAGTACGCATAGACGACGAACGGCCCGTAGTCGTAGAGGGCGAAGTTCCGCAACACAGCTCTTAAGCCATTTTTGTATGCCAAGAAATATGATGTATCATCGCCGAAAACTTTTTCAGCGTCTTTCCTTTTTCTGGAAGTTATGCTCGGAAAGCCTGTCGGCTTGTCGTATCCAAGTGTCCAGCCGCTTGGAGGAAGATCAACACGAGAAACTTTTCCGCCTTCGGCTATCCACAAATTGCGCTTTCCATCAAAGTAAACGTTGTCAGGCCTTTCAATCGCTTCACGGCCATCTTTTAAGAATGTCGATGTCCATTCCCCGTATCCTCTTGTTGACCGGACGCTTAACCTGTATTCTGGAGAAATCCACGATCCGTCGGGATTTTTATCAAAGAAAGCGCGCCTTAATTCTGCCAGCGTAGGCGGGTTGAATTTTTGGTAACCGGCTGCTGTAAGCGGATTGCCGTTGGCTGCTTTGTAATCCACATCACGACCTAACCGTACTTGTGGAACAACTACCTTATCGCCGTCCATCAATGCTGATACGAGGATTTCAGTTACCATGAAATTCACTTTGTTATCAATAAGCAGTTAAATAATATTTAAGCTTTACATAGGAAATTTGATGATTTCCTAATTAGAAAACCATAGGTTTTCTAATTGAGAAAACATCGGTTTTCTCAATGCACGGCACAGAAAACCAACAGGCTTTTCTGTGCACGGAAACCTTCGGTTTTCGTTGAAACCTTCGGGTTTCCTTTGTTCCAGCCTGCTTAACTGCTCCAAAATTCTTTTCCCCCTCTCCGTCAGCTGGTAATGCACAAAAGTCCGTTTCCTGACCTTCGCCTGTGTCGTTTCCACAAGTCCCGCCTCTTCCAGCGGCCTAGCTTCTCGGTTCTGGTCTTCATTAGGGCAACCTCTGCTAGGTCTACGAACCGCTTAGGAGGTGCTAATAAGAAGCAATTTTCCGATATAGAAGTAAAGAATACTTTACTTAAGTAAAGTATAAATTGAACAGGTGTTATCTAAAAAGACATGGAAAAGTTTAGATCAACTATACCATAAATTTAAATACTTTTACTTACATAATTTAGATCAATTAAACAAAAAGGTGTATGTTGTGGAAACCGCACAACCAAAAAAACAGACTGTGACAATACAATCAATAGGCAACACGCCGGTGTTCGCAATGTTCGACACAAAAGCCGAGGCGTTTATGGCCCTGATAAATTTGAACAAGGATAAAGTAGTTTTGCAGGACAATTGACGTGATAAAAATGCGAATAGAAATAAGTAAACATGGGAACAACACCGCGATACTCATATCCTTTGATATGGACTGTTCCAAGTTCGATTCGAACTATGAAAGGAACAAGTTTTTCCGCGGCCTTTACGGTTGGGAGCAGGTGATACGGAAAAACAACAGCGTTTATCATTATCACCGAGAAGGCGTGATGAACGAGGTTCCCCATATCAAGGTTGACAATTCAGTGTTCATAGTCGCGGTGGAAGAAATGCAGCGAATACTGGATTATTTCGGCGAATGGGAGAACAAGATACACTGGAAAACGTTCCAGGTTTTACTCGGGCCGGAAGAGGTTCATTTACTGGAAAAGCAGGTAAAGAGTGAAGAAGCTTTAAGTGAAAATCAAGAATAATCTTTTCAAGAAACGGTGATTTGAAATGCGCGAAGAGAAGGTTGAAATCAAGCTGAAGGTGGGAGAATTAACCAACCGCTCAGAGGTGGGGCGCGGCATAGCAAGGATGGACATGACCGCCATGAAATCGCTGAACATACGCGAAGGCGACATTGTTGAACTTGAAGGCCAGAAAAAAACCGCGTCGATAGCCGTACGGGCTTACCCTGCGGACGTTGGGTTAAACATAGTCAGGATGGACGGCCTGTTGAGAATGAACGCGTCCGTGGGCCTGGGTGAAATGACCAAAATCCGCAAAGCTGAGGTCAAAGAGGCGAAGAAGGTTGTCCTGGCGCCTGCCCAAAAAGGAATTTTACTGACTGTTAGCCCTAATCTATTGCGACAAAATTTGATAATGCGCCCCCTTGTAAAAGGAGATATAATTTCACCGTCCCCTGTTTACCGCAAACGAACAAACACGATGTTCGACGAATTTTTCGGCGTTGATGTGGAGAATTTCTTCTTCGGCCTGCCTATCGGTTTTCCGGGCGACATTAAATTAATGGTCGTTAAAACGCAACCCGAAGGCATTGTAAAAGTGACAGACGTTACAGAGATGGAGTTGCTAACAGAAGCTGTCGAAATTGATGAAAAGAAAATTCCTTCTGTCACATACGAAGACATAGGCGGGCTGGGCGACGCGATACAAAAGATCAGGGAAATGGTTGAGTTGCCGTTACGCCATCCCGAATTATTTGAACGGCTCGGCATAGAGCCGCCGAAAGGAATTCTGCTGTATGGCCCGCCAGGCACCGGAAAAACATTGTTAGCCCGCGCTGTCGCAAACGAATCCGGTGCGAATTTCTCAACAATAAGCGGGCCTGAAATAATGTCGAAATGGTACGGCCAATCTTTGCCCTACAACGAAGAAATTATGATATTAGAAGACGGCAGGATAAAGAAAAAGTCCATAGGCGATATTGTGGAAAATAGGAATAAAGACATAAAAGTTTTGGCATTTGACGAAAAAGGCAAGACTACATTTTCGGATGTTACAGACCTGATAAAACATAAAAACAATTCTAAGATTTTAGAAGTGAAAACTAGAAGCGGCAGGAAAATCAAAGTCACAGATTATCACTCTCTGTTTACTTTAAGAGGCAATAAAATAACTCCAATAAAAACATCGGAACTAATACCGGGGGAATCCTACATAGCAGTGCCCAAGACAATCCCGACTGTGGAAAACCCTGTTGGAGAAATTAATTTTTTGGATACGTTAAGAAAAGACGACTTCAACCTTATCGTCAGGAATGTCAAAGGTTATCTAAAAGCTTCAATTGAGAAACTTGGCCGCAAAAGAGTTTCCGAAATATTAGGTTTCCGTGAAAAATACTTATACGATGTTATAAACAAAAATGTCGGTGTCAAAATCTCAAAATTCTTAGAGTTGATGGACAAAGCCTCTATCAGCGTAGACTACAATAAATTGAAAATTTCTTCAAAAGGTAAGTCATTGCCAAGTAAAATAAAGATTACAAAAGAGCTATGCGAGTTTCTAGGCCTTTGGGTTGCAGAGGGCTCCTTTAATGAAGGCGAAGCCGTAAGAGTGAGCATACATCAAAACGAAGTTGATAAAATACTGCCTTTGATAGAAAATTTATTTGGAAAAGTTACCGTGTACAAAAATAAATATGGTCAAGGCGCAGACCTTTACATCACACATAGGGTTTTGACCGTATTCATGAAACATGTTCTTGATATGCAGGACGGCGCAAGAAAAAAGAAAGTACCAGAATTTATATTCTCACTCGGTAAAAATAATATTGCTGCATTCTTGCGCGGCTACTTTTCAGGCGACGGCTCGTTGTACAGGAATCAGCATAAAGTAATAACTGTCGAGGGCTCTACGGACAGTCAAAAATTGGCCAATGACTTGGCATATTTATTACTCTGTTTCGGAATTGTTGCCAAAATTTATCCAAGGAAGAGGGAAGACCATGACGCCTATAGGATTTGCTTCGCGGGCGTTCAACCACTGGAAAAATTCAAAGAAATCGGTTTCTTAGACCAGAACAAAAATGCCATGATCCATGATTACACAAAAAATGTAAAATGGAACAGAAGTTATCAGGTTCCAATGGATTCTTTGATTAAATCTTCTTTGGCCGGCGTAGCCGATGCAAGACCGTGGGCATTATCGTCGACTATCGGAATTGACAAGCTAGAAAGCTTCACAGGACAAGCCGATATAAGCCCTGACGACATGGCAAAAAACAGAAAGCTTATTGACATGGATATCTACTGGGACAGGGTTGAAGAAATCAACGAGGTAGAAAATGAGGAATATGTCTATGATATTTCCGTTAACCCGACTCAAAATTTTGTCGCAGGGTTCGGCGGCATATTCGCCCACAATTCCGAAGAAAACTTAAGGAAAATTTTCGAGGACGCGGAAAAAAATGCGCCGAGCATAATTTTCATAGACTAGATAGACGCGATTGCCCCGAAGCGTGAAGAGGTTACAGGAGAAGTTGAGAGGCGCGTTGTTGCACAACTGCTTTCATTGATGGACGGGATGAGAAAACGCGGACGGGTTGTTGTTATTGCCGCGACAAACCGCGAGAATGCAATCGATCCCGCGCTGCGCAGGCCAGGCCGTTTCGACCGAGAAGTTGAGATCGGCGTTCCGGACAGAAAAGGACGGCGCGAAGTTTTGCAGATTCACACAAGGAACATGCCGTTGGATAAGAGTGTAAGCATAGACGAGTTAGCCGCCAGGACTCATGGTTTTGTAGGCGCAGACGTAGAGGCGCTTGCAAAAGAAGCGGCGATATCGGTTTTGCGCAGGGTATTGCCGGAAATAAGATGGAGGGAGGAAGGCGAGATACCGAATGAAATCATGGAAAAGCTTATTGTGACGTCTGTTGATTTTGAAAACGCATTGAAAATTGTTGAGCCTTCGGCGATGCGCGAAGTTTTGGTTGAAATTCCAAATGTAAAATGGTCTGACATAGGCGGACTGGAAGAATTAAAAGAAAGGCTTCAAGAAGTTATCGAATGGCCCTTGCAGTATCCGGACGCATTCAAAAAAATGGGGATAAAGCCGCCGCATGGCGTGTTGCTATACGGCCCGCCGGGATGCGGGAAAACATTAATAGTAAAGGCTGTTGCAAATGAAGCAGGATTGAATTTCATATCTGTTAAAGGTTCTGAATTACTTTCAAAATGGGTCGGCGAGAGCGAGAAGGCAATGCGCGAAGTATTCCGCAGGGCACGGCAGGTAGCGCCGGCCATAGTGTTCTTTGACGAAATTGACGCGTTAGCCCCGAGACGCGGATTGGAAATGGGTTCGCGCGTTACGGAACAGGTCGTCTCTCAATTATTAACTGAAATGTCAGGAATTGAAGATTTACATGATGTGATTGTTATCGCTGCGACAAACAGGCCTGACATATTGGATCCGGCTTTGTTAAGGCCGGGAAGACTTGACCGTCACATTCTGGTTTCCGCGCCCGACGCTGCAAACAGGGAAAAGATTTTCAAAGTCCATACGAAGAGCATGCCTTTAGCAAAGGATGTTACGATAGATAAACTGGCCAAGGAAACAGAAGGTTATTCCGGCGCTGATATAGAAGCATTATGCCGCGAGGCTGCGATCGCGGCGCTGCGCGAAGACATCAAGGCGAAAGAAGTTAAATGGAGACATTTCGAAGGGATGATGAAAGTGATAAAACCTTCACTCTCTGCTGAACTAATGCGCGCCTATCAAGCCGTATTCGAGAAAATGAAAAAGCCTGATAAAAAAGACGAATTGCAAGAGCAATTAAGTTACGTGGGTTAATTTTTTTTCCGAAAACCATTTTTCAGCAGCTGTTTGTACATGCCTGTAATGCGGTTCTTCAACCACAACTATTCCAGGGTGTTTTCTTAATTCAGGGTTGGTCGGACAAAATGCGATGGGAAGGCCAAATTCTGTTACAACGCTGTTAGCATCGTCTATACCTATGGAGTTTTCATAAGTAAGCCCCATCAATCTCAGAATATCGTCCATGATCGGCTTTTTCTGTCCGATGTTGTAAACCTTGCCTGTAAACCTCCCGTTTTCGAACACTGGTGCGGCGCCGATAACCTGATCCGCTCCTATCCTTCCCGCAAGCTCGGAGCCGACGAGATCCCAATCGTCTGTGACGATTATTTGTCTGCCGTCTTTTGATTTTACCCATCTGGCAAAATATTCCAAGCCCGGTGTCAATTGCGCCTCGCGCAAAGACTGATAAAATGCTTCCCTTGAAAGTTTTTCCGTCGCACGCCTTTCGATTTCAGCAAGAGCCTCTTTTTCTATGTTTTTTCCGGAGGCCCTGATTTTTGGGGCGAACCGCGCGTATTCGCCGAGCCGTACAATATCCGCAGGTGTTCTTATTTCGCCAAAATTGACTTCAAACATGCTCACAACATCTTTGCCTAATACACCGTGCCTCAAAAGCGAGTCCAAAACTGCTGGCGTTGAAACAGCATCGTTGTATCTGCAATAAAATGTTGATCTGTACACTATGCGACCGTCATGTCCGACAAATGCGCACCCATCGACATCGTGGTAAACTCCCAGTTTCCCAGCCATAAACCTTTTACGCGATATTATATATTTAAACAAAAAAAACAACGGCGAATAACGAATGTTAAATGTTTTTAAATAGCATTTCGGAATGTAATATTCCAATGACAGACATCGTAGGCATGGGCGCGCTGAACGAGGATATAATATTTACAATAAAAGACGGCAAGGAGGAAGAACTTATAAAAAAAATAAGAAAGGAAAACCGGCAGCATATTGTGACTTATAACGATTACAAAGACTACCTGAATTTACAGCAAAGGGTGGGCGGCGGATCTGCGGCCAACACAGTCATAACCCTTGCGGTCAGGGATTGGAAATGCTCTTTCATAGGCGAGTTAGGTAACGATGAAACGGCTGCATTTGTTGAAAAACAATTGAACAAGCACGGAATAAAAACCCTGATAAAAAAAGTTGACGGAAAAACAGGAAGCTGCGGCATAGTTTTGCATATCGATGGAAAATATTCTGTACTTTTCAAAGAAGGCGTGAGCGATGACATAGAAATCGGCGACGACATACTAAATGAAGTCCGTTCATGCAGGATTTTTCATTCTTCCCCTTTCTCATCGTTCAAGTCGTTAAATTCGCTGAAAACGCAGGTTGCGCTTGCTGCAGAAGCGAAAAATTCCGGCGTTGTTGTGAGCGTGTCGCCCGGAAGATTGTACACAGAAACATTTTCAAACGACGACAAACCTGAAAAAAGGCGCTTGGTTGAAAAATTGCTATCGAATTCTGACATAGTATTCATAAACAAAAACGAGGGGCACATGGTATCGGGGGAAGAAGATTATGAAAAGGCGTCTGAAAAGATCATGAAAACTTTCGGTATTAAGGTAATCTGCATGACATTGGGAAGCAACGGCTGCCATGTAAGGACAGCTGATGAAAAAATTTCGATTGACGCGATAAATACGAAACCTGTCGCAACACTGGGTGCGGGCGATGCTTTTACGGCAGGTTTTCTTGATTCCTACCTAAGAGGAAGAGACATTATAGAATGTGCCAGGAAAGGCAACGAATTTGCGGGGCTCCGCATCAAGCACATAGACCCGAAAGATTATTTATCCCGAATCAAAGTCCAGTAGCCCTGTTAAACTTCCTATTACAAGATCCGGCTTGACGCTTTCCAGCATTTTCCGCGTGTGATGGCTTCCTTTCCTGCTTATCGCGATGGAAAACGCGCCTGCAGAACGGCTGGCTTCTATATCAGAAATTTCATCGCCAGTATAGCTTCCGTCAGAGGGCGACAACCCGAGCTTGGAAAAACCTGCGAGTATGGGTTCGGGATACGGTTTGTGCCTGTCGGTGTCTTCCCTGGATACTATAGCATCAACCATATTTTCAAGACCGTCTTCCATAATGTGCTGCTGCAAAAGGGAGCGCCTCAAATTGGATACTATGCCCACGCTTCTACCCCTTCTTTTTAGTTCAGTTATAGTTGAAAGGACATCGGGAAACAGCACTGCCCGGCTGGCGTATCTTTCAAAGAAAATTTCATTGAAAAGCCTGTCAACTTCCGGTCTTTCTTCATCCCCAAAACCGCTCTTCCTGTAAAATAACCAATAATCAGAACTTATTGTCCTGCGATACTCTGCGAATGATGGCGGCTTTCTGCCGAAACGCGCGAAAACGTCTCTCGTGCCCAAATAAACGGGCTTCAAATCATCCCTCAGCGTTCCGGCAAAATCCAGAAGATAACCGCGTCTTTTCATAAAAATAGAAGCAAGCGAAAGTATAAAAATGCATGTACAAGACTTATATCTGTTCTTAGCTTCATAGCTTTATGCCTGAACGCCTCTTGGTTGTAACAGACCCCATGAACGACTGCGACGATATGGTTGCGTTGTATATGCTAAAACATCCGGAAGTGAGGTGCGAAGGATTAATAGCAACCTATGGCAATGCTTCAACAAGGGCGAAAGCCGCTAAAAAATTTTTGTTGATGGCAAACAGGGACGTACCGGTTTTTTACAGTAACAATGCGAAAAAAATGCCTTACTCTCCGTACCACATGGAGGAAGCTGATTATAATTTCCTCACCCGTGATGATCTGCATGCCACAGACGCGGATTCCGGAATAAGCCCGGATGGCGAAGATTTTATGGAGAGAATAATAAAGTCAAATCCGGGTCAAATTTCGATACTGTCTATAGCCCCGCTAACTGTCCTGGCGTCCGTTCTTCGCAGAGCCGGTCCGCAATCTGTTAAGACCATTTACCTTATGGGCGGGCACGTTGGAAAATATTTGAATATGCCCGACCCGCCTTACTACAGAGCCAAGGCGCCGGAATATAACTTTGAATGCGACCCGGACGCTGCCCGGAACGTTATCTTGTCCGGTGCGCACATAAAAACCGTGGGCAAAAACCTTTGGGCAAAAGACCTTTTCACTGTTGAAGATTTCGAACCGCTTTCAAGAGGTTCCATGCCGCAAAAGAAAATTTTCGATATGATAATGGCAAGATATGCCCATAACAAAAAAAACCTGGAGCCGCTCGGAATTGGTGTGGAACTTTTCATGTACGACCCGATAACGCTGGGCGTTGTTTTGTTCCCTGAGCTGTACGATTTTGAAAGAATCGAAATGGTTGTTGATGAAAACGGCATCACACACACAAAACCCGCCAAAGAAGGAAATGTTTACGGGGCTGTTGACGCGGATTTGGTTGAGATTAAAAAAAGGCTGTTAAACCTTATTGCCGGATAACTGGTCATCTGCGCTTTCGCCTCCCAACGATCCTTGGCCATAAAATTTTCCCTTTGCGAATATCATCCAGAAATAGATTTATATCCTTTCATTTTTACGCAGTTGTCACAACCGGCTTGTCACGCACAATGACCGTATGCTCGGCCTGGGCGACTAAACCGCGGCCGGCCTCGCGCAAAACCGGATGCGGCTGGATCGCGCCTGCCGCAACCAGCTGCTTTACAGCCAAGTCGAATTTTATTGGCGTTATTCCCTTGATCCAGCGTTCGCAAAACGGCAAAGACGAGAAGTCTTTTTTAGCCAGGTTTAATACCTGCCTGCTTTCAGGCAAACGCGTGTTATGGTCTTTCAGGTAACTGAAAATGTATGTCCTCCCGCTGTCCTTAACAATTCCGGAACCGTTCGTAGCGAAAGGCTCAATGGCAAAAACATCGTCGACTTTAAACTCGTAATTCATGCTGTTGCGAACGTTCGGTATCGGAACAGGCCCGTGAAAAGTAAATTTATCGAGGCTGTGGCCTGTTAAATTGTTGACGGCACGGAAACCTTTGGCTTCTATTTCGCTTTCTATGGCTTCGGAAATCTGGGATACTTTATTCCCTGGTTTCATCAGTTTCACGGCCGCGTTGACAGCGTTTTGCACAGCCACGACCATATCGTTTTTATTAGAGCAGAATGTAACCGCGGCATCGGCGATATATCCGTCAATGTGCGCGCCCAGATCTATTTTTACCAAATCCCCGTCCTTTATTGTTATTTCATCGTCAGGTATAGGCGTATAATGGGCGGCAATCTCGTTGATTGATATGTTGGCCGGAAACGCGGGCATCGCGCCTTTCCTTACAATTTCGTTTTCTATCGTATCGGCTATATCAACGATTTTGTCTCCTGGTTTGACCAACAGAGCGGCGAATATGTCTTTCAATATTTTTCCGGCTTTCGCGTAATTTTCGAAAATATTTGCGTCCATGCAAAATCCCTGTTAGCTAGAAGCATACCGATACAGCATACGGTATGCTTCGGTTTGCCGAAGGTCTTTTGATGCCCCAAAACTATTTGGGCTCAAAGACCGATAATATAATTATTACGATCAACTAGTAAAGGTTAATACGTCCCCGACTTTTATCCTTTTGTCCTTTGCTTCTCCGGCATTTATTTCAAGGGTGTACATGAATTTTTTCCGCGGCTTTATCGTTTTCCATGTTGACGGATCAAAGGACAAAGGCCTTGCGTTGCGCTCTATGTGAATTATCTTCTTTTTCCTGTCCATGAATATGATGTCTATAGGAAAACGCATGCCGAACATCCAGAAAGACCATGTATATTCCAGAGGAAATGAAAAAAGCATTCCACTTCCATCGGGCAGTTTGTTCCGGAACATCAACCCAAAAACTTTTCCAGCAAAA
Organism: Candidatus Aenigmatarchaeota archaeon; assembly: GCA_016195275.1. GTDB lineage: Archaea > Aenigmatarchaeota > Aenigmatarchaeia > JACPZZ01 > JACPZZ01 > JACPZZ01. Next base: position 14,590 of record JACPZZ010000017.1, read on the forward strand.
CCGCCCGCGCTTTCGGATCCAAAAAGTTTTTCCGAGTTTCTAAAAATCTTAGCCATCATGTTATTATAATATGCCTTGATTAATACAATTTATGGGAGAACCAAAGAGCTACGACATCGTAGGCCATGTTGCGATCATAGAATTAGACGACGCCGACGAAAAAGCTATTGCTGAAAAAATAATGCAAAACAAAAGCATCAAAACTGTTGCAAAAAAACTTTCCGCCCGTGAAGGCGTACACAGGACAAGAAGGTTGGAAATAATAGCGGGCGAAAAAAATCTAGAAACAACGCATAAAGAGCATGGGATGGTTTACAAACTTGACGTAGGGAAAGCTTATTTCTCACCGCGGGAGGGGGAAGAAAGGCAAAGGATAGCCAACGAAGTCAGGAATCATGAAACTGTTCTTTTGATGTTCGCAGGCATAGGCGCTTACGCCATAGCGATAACCAGGAGAAATCCGCAATCAAAAGTTTATGCCGTGGAAATCAACAGCGATGCTTACGATTACATGAAAACCAATATCCGAATTAACCGTGTTGACGCATTGGTTTATCCGTTAAAGGGTGATGTGCGCACCGTATGCAAAAACATGGACGGTAGATTTGACAGAGTCATCATGCCTTCGCCTTCGAACGCGCACGAATTCCTGGACGTTGCGATAAAATGCCTTAAAAAAGGCGGCTTTATGCACTTTTACACAATAAGCAAGGAAGGCGAGGAAGACGCGGGAAAAGGCCTTTTGATAAAGGAAGCTAAAAAACTGGGGCGCAACGCTGTCAATGTGGAGTCGCGTAAAGTCCTGCCTTACGCGCCAAGAATCTGGAAGCGCTGCGTGGAAGCCAGAATAGCGTAGAAAAGCTGAAATATATGAAAATGTGTGAAAAAATATGGACACGATAGTTGTCATTGATTTCGGCGGGCAGTATTCGCATCTTATAGCGCGCCGGATACGCGACAACGGTGTGTTTTCTTCGGTTGTTCAGCCTGGCATAAACGCTGAAAACCTGAAAAAGACGCAGGGACTGAAAGGTGTGATACTTTCGGGCGGCGCAGCTTCTGTTTACGACAACAATTCGCCGAAATGCGACGATAAGATCCTGAAAATGGGCGTGCCTGTGCTCGGAATATGCTACGGCCACCAGTTAATTGCTTACCTGAAGGGCGGCAAGGTCAAATCCGGTGATTTCGGCGAATACGGAACGACGCAAATTTTCGTGACTGGAAACGGCGAGCTTCTCAAAGGCCTGGAACATCAAGAGCCGGTGTGGATGAACCATCGCGACGTTGTTGCCAGCGTGCCTGAAGGTTATATAGTGACTGCCAAGTCAGCCAACGCACCGGTGGCTGCGTTAGAAAACAGGAACGATAAGATCTATGGCGTCCAGTTCCACCCGGAAGTGTCGCACACCGAAAAAGGCAGCACAATACTCAGCAACTTCATATTTGAAGTGTGCGGGGCGAAAAAGGACTGGCGCGTGGAAGATGTTGTGCAAAGCCTTATCGCAGAAACAAAGATGCGCATAGGCGACGGTAAGGCGATAATAGCGCTGTCCGGCGGCGTTGACTCGTCTGTCGCTGCGACTATAGCGTCCAAAGCGATAGGCCGTAATCTGACTGCCGTGTATGTCGACACGGGTTTAATGAGGCACAAAGAAACAGAATTTGTCCAGGATGTTTTCTCGAAATATGGCATGAATCTCCGGATCGTCGATGCCCGCGAAAAGTTTTTCAGCTCGTTGAAAGGTGTAACCGAGCCGGAAGAAAAACGAAAGGTCATAGGCAGACTATTTGCGGAAATATTCACTAACACGGCGAAAGAGGAAAATGCGGAATTTTTGATACAGGGTACAATATATTCGGATCGGATAGAAAGCGGTGTGACAAAACATTCGTCCAGCATCAAATCGCACCACAATGTGGGCGGGTTGCCTGAAAACCTGAAATTAAAATTGTGCGAACCGCTTAAGGAACTGTACAAGGACGAGGTAAGGAAGATCGCTAAAAACGTGGGATTACCAGATGAAATAACCAGCAGGCACGTGTTTCCCGGGCCCGGCTTAGCGATAAGAATACTGGGCGAGGTTACACCGGAAAAAGCCAGGGTAGCGCGCACAGCCAATCTGATAGTTGAGCAGGAGATGAAAAACGCAGGCCTGTATGGCAGTGTGTGGATGGCTTTTGCCGTATTATTGCCAATAAAGACTGTCGGAATACAGGGGGATTCAAGATCCTACAAACACGCGATCGCTTTGCGGATAATCGAGTCCGAGGATGCGATGACCGCAAACTTTTCCAAGGTGCCTTATGAATTACTGGAAAGGATGTCGACGCGGATAACCAACGAGATATCGGAAGTCAACAGGGTCGTGTACGACATATCAAACAAGCCGCCCGCAACCATGGAGTGGGAATAGAACCAGATAGTTTGAAATTCCTTGGTAAGCAAGGTTGGAAACATTCCCTGTGGTCGTTCATTTATCACGGGAACTCGTCATATGATGGTTCTGCAAAACCCGTTTCGATCATGAAAAATCATGGCAGTATGTCAGACCCCATAATGTGTTATTTTAACACAGGATAGGATATTTAAGAAAAGAATGCGGGGGTAGCCAAGCCCGGTTAAACCAAATCCCTTTTCCAAAAAGGTATTTGGATTCCCCAAAAGACCTTAGGCGCAGGCTTCAGGAGCCTGTCTCTTAGTGAGTTCGCCGGTTCGAATGAAGCCCTTTTTAGAAAAAAGGCCTTCAATGCCCAAAAACTATTATCGGCTTCCGAAACTCCGGCCCCCCGCATACTTTTATTTCGGTACTCCGTTTTTCCTGAAATTCAATGCTGCAGAGTTTATGCAATACCGCATGCCTGTTGGCTTGGGCCCGTCATCAAACACGTGCCCCAGATGCCCGCCGCATTTTTTGCAGATAACTTCGGCCCGTTGCATGCCAAACGAATTGTCGGGCTTTGTTTCGACATTATTGTTTTTAATGACGTCATAAAAACTCGGCCAGCCGGTTCCTGAATCGAATTTCGTATCGGACGAGAACAACTCTGCGCCGCATCCTGCGCAAACGTAAACTCCTGTTTCTTTGTTTTTTAGGAGCTTGCCGGTGAATGCCGGTTCGGTTCCTTTTTTCCGCAGTATTTCGTATTGTTCAGGCGTAAGGCACGTTTTCCACCCCCTTTCGGTCCCGGATATTTTGCGCTTTTCCGCCATCAACACCACAGTATTCCTTAAACTAACTGATAAAAAAACAAAGAAAAAGAAATTACATTACAAAGTTTAACACATGTGCCCGTGCAACCCGCACTTTCTGTGGGATTCCATACCTACTATCTTGCCAAGCTCCTTGACTACGAAGCCTACGAAATATAAAGGCAAAACAGACGCGTATAACGGCAGGCTATTCTGTCCTGTCAGACCCACGGCCAACTGGGCTCCCAAACCTGCTACCAGGATGAAAACGCCCACAGAAGAAACAGCCTTTGCAACCAGCATAAGGCCGAGGTTACAATTACAGAGTTCCCTCCTTCCCGCTCCTTTTCTTACAGCCAATCAATGCACCTCCCTTTATTAGATATTTGGTGAAATCCATATTAAATAATAAATTATTGGGAATTACAGTTTATATTAGGTGATTATTGTTTTCGAAGCGCAGATACCGCAACATTTGAGCATGGTCGAACAGTGGATTGAAGACGATTACGACCATGAAGAGGACGATGTAGCAGAGCATAACGATAGAACCATCGAACAGCCTGTGAAAGAGGTTGCCACTGCATCCTATTCCGTTGTACTCGGCGTTAAGGTGGACTATGCCGATTCAAAGGCCATTGCAGGGATGGAAGTGGTCGAAGTCTTTGGAAGCTACCTGCCAGACAACGTTTTGGGAATGACAGACTGCACAAGCAAGATATGGATCCGTTACGGATTAGGTTATTTAAAAAAACACGTTTTGATGCATGAGATAGAGCATGTCAAGGACCCGGCGGCGAGTGAGTATATAATAAGGCTGCGCGCCAAGCAGCGTGAGCCTACACATTATATTTTATAAGCGACAAAATTATTTTATCTGTGGTGTTATAAATGAGCAGGCAGGAATTTTTTGAAAAGGACAGGGGTCACAAGAAAAAATACAGGGCGGTGTACAAGAAAGGGTTCAAGAGGAAATACCAAACGCTGACCTCATCGCTGTGAGGCGGCGTTTTGCGGCTGCGTTTTTTTCTTTGCAAGCCTTCCCAGCAAAAACAACAAGGCGGTGATTGCAGCGGAACCGGCCAGTATCATTATCGATGCCCCGCGGAAAAGCGTTATCAGGTCTTTTACAGCGTCTGGCAAAAGGGCGGAGTAGCTCTCCAGCAATCCGAAAATAGCGTATTCGCCGACTAAAAATATCAAAACGAGCCCGATTGTCAGGACTAGGGCATAACTAAATGCTGACGCAAAGAAATTCTTTTCCTCTTTTGCCGGCTTTGTGTCCTTGAGGCAGTCAACGCACATTATCACCTTACCGGCTGTGCGCGCGTGCGAATAGCACGCCTCCTTTTTGCACGACGAACACGCATAATCGGCCTGATCTGCGCCACAGATATGGCATGGCATACAAATAATTTGTCGGGGCTATTTAATTAATTCCACGTTTTCCAGTTTTCTGAAATGTTCATCCCCTGTTATTATCTTGGCATTGTTTGCTTTTGCCGTAGCGGCTATAATAGAATCTGCCATAGCCATTCCGAATGATATGCTGAAATCCGCCGCTTCCAGGGCAACTTTTTCTGTCAAACTTACCACATTTGTGTGAGACATTATGTAAGCGCATGCCTCCAGCGCCTTTTCTTCACCCGCCGATGATTTCAGCTTCCTGTATACTTCGTAAATTACTATCGAAGGCGTTACATACTCTCTCACATTCGCCTTTTCTATGTAAGCCGCATATTTACCATGCTTGGTACCTAAAACAAAAAATTCTATCCAGCCGTAAGAATCAACCAAAACGTTCACTTTCGTCCCTCAGATTTTTATTATCAGTCCCCTTTGCCATCCCCCTCACTTTTCTGATATCCCCTACAGGAATCAGGTGTATGCTCCTTCCCTTTTCTATGACAACAAGCCTTTCCCCTGATTTTATGCCCATGGACTTTCTTATACCCTTGGGTATGACCACCTGAAATTTAGGCGAAACTTTTACAGTTTCCATTATCTCACCGTAAAACGTATTAGCTATCGATATATAAATAGTTTTACGATGAGAAACCCCTATTCTATCATCAGCAGGGCAGGGTCTTCAAGGTGTTCCATTTCTCATTTTCTATGTACACTGTAAAGATTTTCTCCCACAGATCGTACTGCTTTCTGGTATTGTGCGTTACGCTCCACATTCTTCAGATTGAACCCTATTTTCATATAATCGCCGATAATGTCTTTCATAGCCCACGGAGGCAGGTCCACACCTTCGTAAGGAATCAAAACAAAAATTGGCGCGCTGCGGCCTGCCGCCTTTGCGGACAGGAGGTATATCAAATTCTATATCCTTGAATACATAACCGTCTTTAGAAGCTATTCTTTTTCCCGGAAAATACGAAATTTGTGCCTGACCAATGATCTTCTCGGTTTCATTTCCTTGAATGCTGGTGTCCTTGATTGCGAGCAAATGGAATTCGCTATTGCCGAGAGGGCTTTCTTTGCCTGTTTTCTGGGTCCTTCTAACATAGCGCGCAATATTGGCCTCTTCTTCCCGCTCTTCTTCCGGCAGACTTTTGGTGTATATTTCCATCGCTTTCTTGAATGCAGGCGACTTTGTATCTGTTATTTCAACAATTTCAAGAGGAGACGGCGGCAGCGCAAGTATCGGCTTTTTTGATTCCAGTTCACCTCTGACTTTTTTTATTTCTTCTTTTACGGTCATACAAACACTTGGTTTTAAAACTTCATAACCTCTTCCGCGGCTTTCGCCACACGTTCTGCGTTTGGCAAATATAAATATTCATGCTTTGCAAGAGGCATTGGTATGTCAAATCCTGTAACGCGTTTCACCGGCGCCTTTAACGACAATATGTCAGCCTCACTTATTGTCGCGGCAATCTCTGCTCCCAACCCAAGTGTGCGCGGCGCTTCGTGCACAATAACTGCGCGGCCCGTCTTTTGGACAGAAGTTAAAATTGTTTCTGTGTCCAAAGGCGAAAGCGAGCGCACATCGATAATTTCGACGTCTATGTTCTTTTCCTTCAGCTTTTCCGCAGCTTCTGTGCAAACATGCACCATCGTACCCCACGATATTAGCGTGACATCACCGCCTTCTTTCGCTATACTGGCTTTGCCTATCGGAATTTCATAGTCCTTTTCCGGGACTTCCTGCTTCGACGCCCGGTAAAGTTTTTTCGGCTCGAAAAATACCACAGGATCAGGGTCGCGTATTGCCGCGGCCATTAATCCCTTGGCGTCGTAAGGGTTTGAGGGTATTACGGCCTTTAACCCGGGCGTGTGGACAATATGCGTTTCCGGCGATTCTGAATGGTGCTCGGGCGCGTGTATACCGCCGGCGCATGGAACGCGGACAACAAGAGGACAGGTGAAACGACCGCGGGAACGGTTGCGAATCTTCGCGGCGTGTGAAATCAACTGGTCCAACGCAGGATAAATAAAACCGTCGAATTGTATTTCTGCCACCGGTTTTAGCCCGTAAATAGCCATTCCTATAGACGCGCCTATGATAGCCGATTCTGCAAGAGGCGTGTCCATGACTCTATCAGAGCCGAATTTATCCAACAAGCCTTCGGTCACGCGGAAAACGCCGCCGTCAACGCCTATATCCTCGCCGAGCAGTACAACTTTTTTGTCTTTTTCCATTTCCTGTCCGAGGGCAAGATTGATGGCCTGGGCCAGGTTAAACAGCGCCATTATTTGACCACAACCCTTCTTTTTTCCTTTGTAAAATGAACTTCATCGTGCAAAACCAGTTTTTTAACAGAAATTTTGTAAAGCCTTACAGGCTGCTTTTTTGACTGTAACACATCCCATGAAATTAGCTCTTTCTTCGCGGCCGGAAATCTTTTTGTGAATATTGCATACGCCTTTTTTAATTCTTCCCCATGCAGCATTTTCGCACTGCCGGCGAACTGCAAACCCATTGTCGGAGCGCCGAATGTTTTGTGCTGTTTTGCTATTGTTCCGGCCACGCTGTTATTTTTTTCTATGTGCCTGCTGTGGTTCCGGTAATACCTGGACAGGAAATAAATATCGAAATTTTCATCGAATGCGTAAAATATTGTAGCACACCATGGTTTATTTTTGCTGACGGTCGCCATGGACATCAGCTTTACGTTTTCCATGTAACTTTTTGCCAGTTTTTTAGGATTTTGCCTCATCTTGATGCTCCAATGATTTTTGCTGATTTTTTAAGTTCTCAGTCATTTCTGCGTAAACGTATTCGAATATTTTTCCAGGCTCTTCCGCAGGTACGGACTCGTATTTTTTTACGGCATCCTCAACCTTTTTACCCAGTTTTGCAAGCAGCTTTTCTTCGTCAGCCTTTGACCATAATTTTTTTGATTCCATGTATTTTCTCAGCCGTTCTATGGGATCTTTTTTTACCCATTCGTCCACTTCGGATTTTTTCCTGTACTTCGATGCGTCGTCGGCTGTGGTGTGGTCGCCCATTCTATATGTAAACAATTCTATCAACGTGGGTCCGCCGCCGGAACGGGCTTTTTCCAATGCGCTTTTGGTTGCGCTGTAAACCGCGAAAACGTCGTTGCCGTCGACCTGTACGCCCTCAAAACCGAAAGCGACTGCCTTCTGCGCTATTGTCTGCGACGCGGTTTGTCTGCTTCTTGGCACAGAGATGGCCCATTGGTTGTTCTCGCAAACAAAAACCAAAGGAAGGCTGAACACGCCCGCAAAATTCATAGCCTCGTTGGTGTCGCCTTCCGAAGTCGCCCCGTCTCCGAAATAAACAAGGGACGCGGTTTTTTCGCCCATTATTTTCATAGCCAGCGCAATGCCTGCTGCGTGCAACGGCTGCGTGCCCACCGGAATTGCAAACGTCAGATCATTTTCCCCGGAAGGAATTTTTTGGCCGCGTTCGTCTCCTCCCCAGTACTGCAATATCATTTCCATAGACAACCCCCGGAGAATCATGGAAGCGTGCTCCCTGAAAGCCGGTATCATCCAATCGTTTTTACCCAGCGCGTAGGCTGATGCGATTTGCGCAGCCTCCTGGCCTTTCAATGGCGGATATGTTCCTAAACGGCCCTCGCGCTGCAGTTTTATTGACCGCTCATCGAAAATTCTTGCCAATACCATCGACTCATAAATTTCTTTTATTTGCTTCTGTGTTAACCCAGGCTGCTCGGCGCATTTTCCGTTTTCATCCAGAATTTGCAGATAATTGACGGAAAATTTCGCTATTTCCTTTTCCATGATCCACACCCTAAAATAAGTTGCACTTTATTATTAGATATCATTTTCGACCGCCTTGCTTTCCTTTTGCAACACCGATTTTACAAAAAGCTCGCCTGCCCTGTACGATGAACGGATAAACGGGCCTGATGCAACGTAAAGGAAACCTTTTTGTTTACCGGCTAATTTTAACCTTTCAAAGACTTCCGGGTGGACGTATTTTTCCGCGGCCATTTGCTTCTTGGTAGGCCTTAGGTACTGCCCTATGGTAAAGAAATCAGCGCCTGCGTTACGCAGGTCGTCCATGGCCTCGCACACCTCCTGTTCCGTTTCGCCCAAACCCAGCATTATAGAGGATTTCGTGCGCATTTTCGGATCCAATTTTTTTGCGATCTTCAAAACTTCCAGCGACTGGCCATAATTTGCCCTGCGATCACGGACGAAAGGCTGCAGCCTTCTAACGGTTTCTATGTTATGCGCGATTACGTCTGGTTTTGCGTCGGTGATGTTTTTTATCAGGTCTTCGCGCCCCTGAAAATCCGGGATAAGAACCTCGACCAGTATTCCGGGATTCATCTTTTTTACAGCCCTGATGCAGGCTGCGAAATGCGACGAGCCCTGGTCAGGCAAATCATCACGATCAACGGAAGTTATTACAACATAATCCAGGTTAAACTCTTTCACGGCTCTGGCCAATTTAACAGGCTCGAATATATCAACCTCTTTCGCCTTGCCATGGGACACTTCGCAGAAACGACAACCACGGGTACAGGTATCGCCCATGACCATGAACGTGGCTGTCCCTCCGGACCAGCATTCGGATATGTTCGGGCAGTGCGCGGATTCACACACCGTGTTTAACCCAAGGCCTTTCACTGTTTCGCGAACTTTGGCAAAAGAACCCATGGTCTGCAGTTTTGTTTTCAGCCATTCGGGCTTGTCAACTGAAACCAACGACATGATTAGTAATCGAAAAGCAGAATAAAATACTTAGCGTCAGTTTCTTTTTACCCGTTTGAACCCGGATATCTCGACTATTTTCAATTTAAATTTCTTATCCAATTTATCGAGAACCAAGTTCATGCCCAGCGAATCCGAAGACATGTGGCCTGCCGCAACAACGTTGATATTGTGCGATTTCGCCTCTTCGTATTGGTCCTTTGACATGTGCATAGCGACGATAGTATTGATTCCGGATTCGGCCATGACCTTCATTCTTGACTTATCCAATTCGGTGCCTCCGGTCATGTCAAATGTTATTTTACCGCATTCGTTTTCCGGGCTGCCTGTAAAAATCGTAGGGCCCATTCCATGGGACGCGGCCCACTGGTATTCAGGTATTTTGTAAAGTATGTCGACCAGGTTCTTGATTGTCCTAGGTTTTTCCTTTTCCAAGAGTTTTTGCAAAAACATGTGTACATGGTTGTCTGCAACGGTGTGCATTGACATGAACGGAATGCCAAGCAGGCGCGCAGCGTCTATGGCGCGCGTATGGTTAAAAGGGTGCAAACCCCTTCTCACTTCGTCAACACGCGGCCGCACAACGGCTTCGGCCTGGGAAATGGGAACGCCTGCCTTATGAAGTATCCTTATCTGCATGTCCATTACCTGGTGCAACGCTGCCAGCGCGCGGCCTTCCGGGTGATGGGTTATTATGGCGTCAATTTTCGTTCCTTTCTGCTTCAGGCGGTCGACTAAAAGCATTTCCTGGCTTTCTATGTCTATACCGACTGCGACCGCTTCGATGTTTTTAGCGTCTTCACCGTTCAGGATAAGGCTGTCTGCAAAAGGGTTTTGCAGCCTTTCCCTGTCAAAATACTCTTTCTGGTAGCCTTTTAATTCACTGTAGCGTTCCTTTGCTTCCACAAGCAGCCTTTTTATCTCTTCTTCGCCCCGGGGATCCTCTTTTACCCCTTCCTTTATCGAGAATTCGTAAATTTCTTTCAGCGAAGGCATGAAATCACTTAATAATATGTAAATTTGTGTATAAATCTTCCGCGTATCGCCAGTCATAGACTGGCGGTATTGCCTTGACAACTCTTTGCCATAAAAACCCAAAACTAATTATTGGGATTGGTATATAAATCATACGGACAAATTTAACTTGATTAAATGGAAGATCACAAATGCCCTGACTGCGGGAAAAATTTTGATTCTGCCGAAGCATTAAACCAGCACAAAGAGGCAAAACACACAACCGAAATAAAAGCAGAAGAACAAAAAAATAACGCCAGAAGTTTTAACTTTGACAAAACTAAAGCTGTGCTTTACGCCTTGATTTTAATCGCAGGTGTTGCAGCGGCTTATGCGATAATGTCATCGCTATCAACCGGTCCGCGCATAGGCAGCGTTGGTTCGACACACGAGCACGTCGATTTCAAGATATACATCGAGGGCAAGCCGATAGATTTCTCCCAACAGAAATACCAGGTTGCAGCGCAATACGTTCATGTGGAAGGCGGTGTCGGCGGTGTCGTACACAAGCACGCAACAGGCGTCACGTTCCGCGATTTTCTTAAGACTGTGAACATGGATATGGAAAGCAAATGCTTCAAATCGGACAACAATAAAAATTACTGCGACGAAAACGGCGAAACCCTGAAATTCTACCTGAACGGCAAGCTTAATGATAAGTTTGAAAGCTACGAGTTGCGCGATTTGGACAAAGTTTTGATAAGCTACGGCAATGAAACTGAAGACGAAATCAGACAGCAGCTTGCCGGCATAACCGATTTGGCAAAGATAGAATCCGGAAAACAAGGGGTTCCGAAACGTCTGGGATAACCGCTGAATATCGGTATTATTACCGCAAACGCGGTTCCCTGTTTAATCTGCTAGATAACAAACAATCCGGTCGCGTACATCACGAAAAGTCCGGCGAAAAACCCGCCCACGTTGGTGAAGGTAAATATCGTTGTTGCCGTTTCTTTTTTCATGTATTTTATTATTTCAACCACAACGTGAAAAATCGCGCCCACCCCAACCGAGAGAAATATCAAAGACCATAATTGGGAAAACGCGAAACCCCCTATCCATGCACCGATTATGGTAGGCCCGCCTGCTATTAGACCAAGCGTTATCAAATGCCGCAGGATATTGTCTTCTTTATGCCTTGTTATCGGCGCAACTATCGCAATGCCCTCGGTAAGGTTGTGCATCATGAAACCGATGACCAACAACGACCCTAATGTTATTTCGCCCACAGAGAACGCGCTGCCTATCGCCAGGCCTTCGCCCATGTTGTGAAGCCCTATACCAAGCGCTATCATGTATGAAAGCCGCAGCGTGTGGCCAATGACTCCTTTCTTTGTCACGTCTATCGAGCCGCGTTTGCTTATCGCCAGCAGCGTGAGATAAGGCAGGAAAAATCCTATGGTTATCAGGCTGACGCCCTGCAATGTCTGCGGTATTTCCGACGTCAACTCCAAAGCGCCTTCTAACGCATCTATCAGCAAGAAAACCAGCAAACCTACTGTTAGCGAAAGAAAAAAGTCGTACCATCTCCTGCTTAAATTTCTCAGGAACGGCAGCCAAAGCAAACCTAGAAAAACCGGTATCACGCCGACGTAAAGTCCTATCACTGCAAAACTCAGTATGTACCGTGCGTCAGGCACAGGCGTAGGCGTGGCGACTTTAATCTCCTTTTCAAAAGTCAGGCCGCTTGACGAAACAAGCTTGATGCTTAACGGCAGTGTTTCAAACCATGGATAATCCATACGAACAACAGCTTTTTCCAGATGCTTTAGCGTGCTTTGCGTTATACGGAACTGGTTGTAAGCGTCATTGATTAACACCTGCGACACCGTAACCTCACCAGGCCCGTCGTTGATTATGTACGCTGTTATTTTATCTTTTTCAAGGACGACCCTCTCAAACGCGATGGTTTCGACAGGTGGGAAAGCGGTTTTTAACAGGCCTAGCGGGCCAAACTGCAAAAACGACGCTATCAGAACCAGCAGCAAAACAACCGGAAGCGCTCCTGTGATCAGCTTTTTCATGGTTCAACCTCGAAGAATCCCATCCAACCCAGCTCGGAAAACTCGGTCTGATGCGCATGGAACATGTACTTGCCCGGGAATTTGAACCGTAACTCGAGTATAGATCGTTCGGCCTGCCCAAGTTGGATAATATCTGTAAAAGCGCTTGGCGTGCTTAATGTTCCTGTCTGATACTCATTGAAAAAGTTTCCGTGTATGTGAATGGAATTGACCGGATCGAATTCGACCATATTTGCAACGTATATCCTTACAAGCTCACCCACTTTGGCCTTTATCGTGTTGTTAACGTAATAAAAGGCCTTTGTGTTGACCGCGTAAACTTCATTCTCGCCGTCAAAATTCGTATCAAAGGCGTTCATCATCATTATTAATTCATTGGCCGGTTCCCTTCTTTCAACCGGATCCACTATAAACATTGCGTACATGCCCTGAGCTATGTGAGCCTTCAAAGGTGTCACATGGCAATGATAAAGATGCAAACCCACAGGCCCCGCCTTGAATTCATAAATAAAACTTTCACCAGGCTGAACAAACTGCTCTGGCATCGCGCCGTCCATGGAAGCTTCGTGATAACCGTGGAAATGCGCTGTGTGCGCATGTGACCCCTGGTTTATCAGATGCACGCGTATTGTGTCGCCTTCTGTGGCGCGTATCGTCGGACCTGGAACTTTTCCGCTGTAGGTCCACGCATCAAAAAAAACACCGGGTGCAACCTCTATCTTTTTATCTATAGCGTATATCCAATACTCACGCAGCATTGTACCGTCGGACAGGTTCTGTTCTTTGTAAAATTTTTCACGCTCTTTTTCAGGCAGGTCGTTGAAGTTCCAGGACTTCAAGTACGACATGGGATCGAAGTCGTCGAACGTGTATTCACCTACAACGCCGGTGTGTCCGTGCTTCGCCTGTGCGGCTTGCCCTGTCAAATTGCCTACTGTCTGAACCGGGAAAACCGAATAAAATACTGACAGCACAAAAACCGCTGCCAATATAGCTGCTGCATTCTTCGGCAAATTTATCATAAGTACGCCTTATTTTAGAGTAGATTAACAAATTTAGATACATCTAACATTATTAATCTTATATTTAAGCGTGGCCAATCGTGTAATATGGAAAAAATCAACACCCCCACTGTCGAGGATTACCTTGAAACTGTCTACAAGCTGACCAGGTCCAAGGGTTATGCCAAGGTCGTTGACATATCGGAACGCCTCAATGTACGGCCCCCAACAGTAACGAGTATGATACAAAAGCTCGACAAAAAAGGTTTCATAAAATACGAGAAATACCGTGAAATATCACTGACCGAAGCCGGGGAAAAGGTGGCTAAACAGGTCTCTGACACGCATTCAAAGATAATGAAATTCCTGACTATGATAGGTGTGGACGAGAAAACGGCCTACGCGGACACCGAAGGGATAGAGCATCACGTCCACCCGTCCACAATAAGGAAGATCGACAGCCTGGTTTTGTTCGCGGAAAAAAACCCGAAATGGGTAAAAAGACTGAAAAGGTTCACAAAATAGGTCAATATTAAATACGGAAACCCACCAAATAGAGTTGACGTATGTACGATCTCGTTATTGTAGGAGGCGGCGTTGTCGGTCTTGGCGCGGCGATGTACGCCGGCCGGCTTAATTTAAAAACTGCCATGATCGGCGACAACATAGGCGGAACGATAACTTTAACTGATATAGTCGAGAATTATCCCGGTTTCGAAAGGTTAACCGGGCTGGAACTTGCGGAAAAACTGCGCAAGCACGCCGAAAATTACGATGTGGCACTTGTGGAGAGCAAGGTTACAGACATAGAAAAAAAGGGCAGTTCTTTTGTTATAAAAACCGAGGAAAAATCGTATGAAGCAAAATCGATCCTGATAGCAACCGGTTCCAAGCACCGGGAACTTGGCGTGCCCGGCGAAAAGGAGTTTGAAGGCAAAGGTGTCCATACTTGCGCTCTATGCGATGGATACTATTATCGGGACAAAATCATAGCCGTTGTAGGAGGCTCTGACAGCGCAGGCAAAGAGGCCTTGCTTTTGACGCAATGGGGTAAAAAAGTTTACATTATATACCGCGGCGAAACAATACGTCCCGAACCTGTGAATATGAAAAGGATAGAGGCAAACAAAAAAATCGAAATAATAAACAATACCAATGTCAAGGAAATAAAAGGGGATAAAATGGTAAAAAGCGTTGTTCTTGACAAGCCGTACAACGGGAAAAACGAGCTTGCGCTTGATGCCGTGTTCGTTGAGATAGGTGCGACGCCCATGTCTTACCTTGCAGAGAAACTGGGTGTTAAATTGAGCGAAAAAAAAGAAATAATCATTGACCGCGAATCGAAAACGAACGTGCCGGGCATTTTTGCCGCAGGCGATGTTGTTGACACTAAATTCAAGCAGGCCATAACAGGCGTTGGCGAGGCTGTATCCGCTGTATACTCGGCATACAAGTATGTGAACGAAAACGGGCTTTAGGTGTCTTCATGGCCGATGGAATTGTGAAATTGCTTGAATCCGTCAAAAATCCGGAACATCCTATGCTGAAGGTCATGAAAGCTGCCTGCGACAAGGCGAAACTCGCGGATAAAAACGGCAATTACAAGGTATACTCTGATGAAATCGGGGAAAAATATCCGCCGCATTTCAGCGCAACTATACAGAAACAAGGCGGTAAATATTCGTTCCTGGAAATAAAGAACATAAGCAACGGGGTCGTGTTTTCGGAAAAGGCTGCCCATAACATAATAATTTCCGAAATGGAACTGTCCAAATATCCGGACCAGATTCCGACAGAAGACGCTTTCAAAATAGCGCAAAAAATAACAACGCACGGGAAAATAATCCGCCTGGCAAAAGAGGACAGGCAAAAAGCCATGGAGAATGCAAAAAGGATCGTAGTTACGGAAAAATTGCCGGACATGCCAAAGGCTGTAAAGAATGAAATAATCAATGCAGCGCAATGGGATTTGCTGAGTGACGGCGCCAAATCCCTGATAGCCGCGCAATGGGCAAGAAAAATCGGAGGAAAAACAATGGTCGTTGTCAACGACGATGAAACTACAGACAAGGAAAAATTGCGCGCTCTGATATTATACATACAGAAGGAAGCCTGATGAGGTCACTGAAACAAAACGATCGCATTGATGTGACCAGGGATTTTCGCAGAAGGGTTTGCCCGGAATGCGGATCCAACAAACTGATGGAAGACCCTTCGCACGGACGCGCCATGTGCGCAAAATGCGGGCATGTAATAAGGGAATAATAATTTACTTAACCCAGCCTTTCCACTTCACCGAGCAGCCCACAGGCGTAGTTTCCGTTGTTGCAATCTCCTTGTTGGAAAGTATAGCATCAAGCGATTCCCTTAGGTATTTTCTTTTTGCTGCATTAGCGTTTTCCCAGTTGTCATCTATCGCGCCGACGTACCTTAACTTTCTGGAAGCATCGAAAACAAAAACATGCGGTGTAACCTTCGCCCCATAAACTCTTGCAACGTCCTGAGATTCGTCCCTCAGGTATGGGAAATCAAATCTTTTCTCCTTTGCGCGTATTTTCATGTTTTCAAAGCTGTCTTCCGTGTATTTGGAGTCTTCATTCGAATTAATCGCAACAACCTGCACGCCTTTCGCTGCGTAATCTTTTTGCACAGCCATTATTCTACCCTGATACGCCTTTGCATAAGGGCAATGATTGCATGTGAAGATAACAACCAGTATTTTTTTGTCTGCAAATTCGCTGGTGGAATGTATTTTGTCATCTACGCCTTTCAGGCCAAATTCTGCAATTGAATCACCTATTTTCAACGGCATTTCAATTCCTCCAATGATCAAAAATGTCCCCCGGGGGCGAGTTTCCAAACGTTTTCTTTTGCCTTAAGGCTTTTCTTTTTCAAAAGAAAAGGCTTATTTGAACGCCCAACACTCCGGTTTCTGAGCAACGAAAACCGTAAGGTTTCGACGGAAAGCCGAAGCTTTCCGTGCACAGAAAACTAATGTGTTTTCTGTGTCGTGCATGGAAAATCAACGATTTTCTATGCAATAGCCAAATCTTGATGCAATAGCAGACCGACATATGCATTGCATATGTCAGCTTATTACGGCACCAAACTACAGCCGGATACTCTACCGAGTTGAGCTACCGGGGGTTAAACTAAATTCCTATTTACCCGATTACCTTATTAAGTTAATTTTTACCGGATATTATCATGAATCTGGAATCCTTAAAAATTTTTTATGGTTCAAAAAAGGACGAGATTCACTCGCGCCTTGCGGAATTCTCGGAAAACGGCAAAAACGATGAGAAAATTTTCCTCGAGCTTTGTTTTTGCCTGTGTACGCCCCGTTCTTCGGCAATAAAATGCGATCGCATCGTAAGACAGCTCGCAAGCAACAGGCTCCTTTTCACCGCCAACGCAGACCAGATAAAAAGGTACATGGACGAAATAAGTTTCCCGGATGAAAAATCCCGTTACATAGAAGAGGCCAGAAAAGTGTTTCTCGAAAGAAAAGTCGATTTCAGGGAATTCTTCAAGAGATTCCTGTCGCCAGCCGGGGCGCGGGAATGGTTTCTGAGAAACGTAAACGGCCTGGGCCGCAAGGAGGCTTCACATTTCCTGAGGAACATAGGAATGGGCAAAGAGTTCGCAATACTGGACGTCCATATACTGAAAAACCTGAAAGAATTCGGCGTTATAGAAGAAATTCCTGCCAGGCTCGACGACAAAAAATACCTGGAGATAGAGGCTAAAATGAAAAAATTCTCGGATAGTGCGGGCATACCGATGGACGAGCTTGATTTGCTGTTATGGTCAAAGGAAACAGGCTTTATTTTCAAATAATCATACCGGCATTTGCCGACCAGCGTTTGATTGTTAAAACTTCACTCGTCGCGCTTTACCCTTGCAACCTCGCCCAATTCGGCATAATTCGAGTCTACTCTCATGGAATTTTCGTTGGCGTCCCTGTATCTCAGGTAAGCCTTTGGCAGCGAAACAGTTCCCAAAACACCCATAACAGGGGACAATTTATAGGTTATTATCCTCTCTTCCTGGGGCTTGACATCGCCGATCTTCCATATCATTTCCGTGCCCACTGCAGTCTTCTTTACCAGTGGTTTTAAGGTGTCGTGGTGCGGCAACAGCTTCATCACTGGTGGTATCAGATCGCGTACAACGGCCGCATTCAACGTATTGCGTGAAGAGTTCTTGACAATTACCGTAACAGCAAATTCCCTTCCTATCTGGGCAGGACCGGAATGAAGCACGCGCTTGTATATCCTGGGCTTCTGGAGTTGTATCAGTACAACAACGCTTCCGACAACCAGGAATGCAAGAATAACATAGGCGGGTGTGTAGGAAATCCTGTAAACGAAACTCGCAGTCTCTCCCGGGGTTAACTCATCAACGGCCCAGAAATAAGAAACGTCTCCGCCGGACGAGGTCGTATAATTCGGTTTCGTGTCCGGCGATGCCAACCAGGAAACAACGCTGGAAAGGTCTTCGCGCACGGTTATGTTCCTTCCAACCAAATTACCTTCGTTGGACAATTTTATCGTGACAGTCTTGCCTGAAGATGTTTTTTGCTCGTCCTTTGTCTGCAATACGTTATAGTAAGTGTTTACAACAAATGAAGTCTGGTTCTGCGATACTTGCTCTCCGCTTTGTGACCTTAATCTGGCAGAAGCCTTGTAATCGCCGGCCATAGCATGCTTGTCTAACGCAATCGGTTTTTGTACTGTCTTTTCTTCAAGTCCTCCCACTCCCACAGGAACTGTTAATCCGGTCTGCCTGTTTAACGGGTCTGTTATTGTTATTTCAAGCGAAAAGCCTTCCAGATCTGTAACAGCCAGGTTCGCGACCTTTATCACCGCGTTTATGTCCGTGCCCGGATTATACGCAGAATTATCGAGTTTAAAATCCCTGATTACAAGGGGGTATTTGAAATAAACCGTGAAAAAGAATTCCGCAGTGTCGAAAATGGTAGCGTCGTTAGCCGAGTCTGCGCGCACCACATAACGGTAAACCGACGGGTTTATCCCCACAGGTGGATTAACGGAAAGGTAAACAGTCTCCTCTCCGCCGGCCGGTATGACAACGCTGCTTTTTTCCAGTGTAACCCAGGAAGAGAATGTTCCCGAATATGACAATAGAAACTGGTCCGCCTTGTTTTCCATATTTTTTATTATAACGGCGTATTTGGTTGCGGATCCGCTGAAACCTTCGGCCTGTGACGGCGTAACGCTGACATCAACGCCTGCTGCCGAGACAAAAGATGATATGACAACCAGGGAAACAAAAACTGACAAAAACAGGCTTTTGCGCGCAAACACAGAAACACCTATGTTTTCTTGGCTTTTTTGCCATATAAGTTTTCTAACCCAGCATCAGGGAAGCCACGACAAAATAGATCACTATGGTAAGCATATCCGAAACAACCGTGGCTATCGGACCGCTGCCGATTGCAGGATCGACGCCCATCCTATAGAACCAGTAGACAACCGCCAAAGACGAAAACGCGGAAAACATAAAGGAAACGATCATCGAGCTTGCGATCACAAACCCTATGAAAGGCTGGTTCCACAAAATGGAAACCGCACCCAAGGTCAGCACTCCGCAAATCAGGCTTATTACCGTGGAAACGAACATCTGCCTTGAAAGGTAATTAAAAAATCTGAGATTTTTCCCAAGTATGGCGATATCACGCACCATGAGCGTCTGCAGTTGTGTTCCGATTGCATCGCTCATATACACCACGGTGGGCAGGAAAAAAGCAAGTATTAAGTGCCTTTCCACGGTTTTTTCAAGCGCGTTGATAAAAATAGCCGTAATCATCATCGAAACAAGACCGACAAGGAGCCACGGCAACCGGCTTTCAATGCTTTTGTAATACGGAACTTCAAGCGTGTTTTCAAACTCAAGGTGGGATTTATGAATACCTGCAAAATGCAATATGTCTTCCTGCAAAGACCTGTTGAGTATTGCCATTATCTTATGATTCGGGACAACGCCCAAGAACCTGCCTTTGCTTACAACAGGCACGTCCTTGATCTTGTGCTTTAAGGCGAGGTCCGAAACCTTTTCCTGGTCTGTTTCCGGCAATACGGTTATCAGGCTTGTTTTCATCAGCCTGTCGACCCTGGTCTTCCTGGGCGTGGAAAAAAGGTATTTCACTGAAAACACGCCGACGAGTTTTCCCCTTTTATCGACCACATAAATGTAATCAACCGTTTCCAGGTTTTTGCTTTCAGCGGCAAGCCTTTGGACAACACCTCCGACAGTCTCGCCCAAGCGTGCAATGGGAACATTTGTTACCATCCTTCTTCCGGCAGAGTTGTGTGAATATCGCTCAACAGCAGAAGGCTGCATGTGAATAATTTGATTTTCGGGATAAAAAAGGTGGGGTTAGGGTGATTTGAACACCCATATGAAGCTCTTTCTAAACCTTTCTTTTTCCCTTGAGGCTTTTTCTTTGGAAAGAAAAAGGCTCACCCAAAGCTCCTATGCTAAACCAGGTTACATCATAACCCCGATTGTAAAATCAGATTGTCTGCATTACTTAAAAATAGATGTTTACCCTTCCCTGAACAGCCACTTAGGCAGCGGGACAGGTGAGAACTGGTTTTTCTTCGAAAGCTTCAATTGATATCGCGCATTTGAATGCGAATGCCTAATCTGCGCGAGTAACCGCATAGTCCTTATGTACCGTGTCGCATCCGCAAGATTAGCCACAATATATTATTATCAGAGGTGGTTAAAATTTTTAACTATTTGGCTTGTTAACCGCTACAATTTGTCTGTAACGATACAAATGACTGCCAACTACGATTCTATCGTTGCACCCTCAAATAATCTTTCTATCTGCCGTGCTATCGTGGACAACCTCAGGTTTATCCCGGTTTGATCAAAAACCGCTTTAGCTATGTCTTCAGGCAAGGTCGGACTATCCTGATATTGTTCAAACAACTCGGTTATCATACTGTCTATAAGAGGACGAATTTTAAGATACGATACGATATAAGCCTGACGCGATTCCTGAACTCCAGGCCTATCCCTATACTTTCGGTAGGATTGCAAGCGCCGCGCTCGGGCTTCTGGCGTTAATTCTTCCACCCTGTCTTTTCTACGCCTCTCCTCAAGATATCCGGGCGTCAATCTGCGGTATACAGTAAACATCCTGACTCCGTAAATATTGGCAATGCTTTTGTGTATCTGAGCGCGCGACATGCCCGTTGATGAATATCGCCTTTCAAGATCAGCCCATTCCTCTACCATTGAATCTGGGATTTTCAAACCAGTCGGCATAACCGCTTTTGGGAATAATAGAAATTTAAGGCCATGTCATTGTTTTTGGATGGCAACAAACGCACAGCTTACGTTCTAGCCAAAACTCTGATACTTCAGAATGGGGTAGAACTGAAACCAAACTGCGAAAATGAAGGCAGAGCTTCCACAAAATCTTGTAAAGTGGTGTGTTGATATACGATATCGTTCACTTAGATATAGAGAAACGTTGTCTACCACACTACAATTTACGGAAACGCCAAATAGGTTTTAGTGATTCGGATGGTTGTGACGAAAGAAGAAACGGAAAATCTGGTCAAAGTCTTTATAGACATACACAATGACATACTTCAAGTAACAGGACAACGTTCTAACCCTGAATTGCACGAAGAAGTACCAGCTGGCGGAGAATCGGGTGTAAGAGATCCTGGAGGACTACATGTATTGGCTTACAAAATACTATCGTTAGAAAGCGATCCAACAAAAATAACAGCTGATGTAGCGACTGAAGCATTGTATGATATCGCAACAAAACACTACTTTTGGGACGGGAACAAAAGAACTGCATACGTAATTGCAAAAACCATATTGTTAAGGGAGGACATGGTCTTGCTGCCTATTTATAAAGATGCTCTCGAATTTATTATCAGGGTAGCTGACAAAAAGATTCCCAAAAAAGAAATAAAAACATGGATTGAAGGTATGATCTTGTAAAAGGGTGTTAGGGTGACTATTAAAGACATTAAAAGATGGCGTCAACAAGCAAAGAAGGTTATAGAAGAAGATATAGAGCTACTCAGGGAACTGGCGAAACGTTGATATTAATTCTAGATAGCCTCAGGCGGGCTCGGGAGAACAGTCAATAACACCAACTGTTGGAATATTATTTTTTAACACGATATATTAGCTTTTACAACTTACACACAATCCATATGCTTTGAATATGCGGCACTATCCAGCCTTTTGCATCGTCTTTGAATATTTGTTTCCTGTATTAACCTTTCAACAAGCCCGTTTTAATTTCTTTAATTATTCTTTTGCACTTTTCTATTGCGTGCAAAGCAGTCTCAAAATCCATTCTTTTGCCATAATAGGTCAGAGAATTTCGTTTGTATCTTACATCGCCGAAAAGGACATACAAATCAGTTCTTTTGAGAACATCCCTGATATAATAGCCAAGGCATACGTGGTTGCTTATCTTGTAACCATTTGATAAAACAATTGCCTGCAACATTTCCATAATTGAAGTATAATAATCCTCGAAAACGAAATTGCAGTTTTTCTCGTTTATTTCGCTTGTTAGTTTTATCCTTTCGGCTGCGGTTTCAACCAATGATTTTGCTCTTGCTCTATCTGGAGAAATTTTTACCGCTGTGTTCCCCTCTACGCAGTCGTTCCACGAGCTTTCTTTCATTTGAACACCTCAATAAATCCATTAAGCACAATACCGTTTACTATGTTGTTCACCAAACCGGTGTTTCCTATCTCCCTGATATTTTTATGCCGAAAAACTTGTATCTTTCTTTGCAGAATCTTTTCAAATTTCTCAACGTTAATGTTTTTTTTGGAAGGCGTTTCCAAGTATAAATCTATGTCGCTGTTTTCTGTATCCTCCCCTTTCGAGTAAGAACCGAACAAAATTATAGTCGGGTTGCTTAATTCGTCTCTCAGCCAATCAACAATTCCGGATGCATGGATCTGTTTTAGATTAAAAAGCTTTTTCTCCATCAAGAAGTCCTCGTTCGTCCTGTTGGAAGTGTAAAAGACGACGTCGCCCGTCTTTGTTGTCGTTAGTATCCCCTCTTCCTTCAAATCCTTGCAATATCTGATCACAGAAGGCAACGGCAGTTTCAGTGTTTTTTCTATCTGCCTTACCCTCAATTTAGAGCCCGGATTGATAAAAAAATAACCCCTGATCGTTTCCTTGATATCTTTTCTTATCATATGATAATTTATATTATCAATTGATACTTAAAGTTATCATTTATGATCCGACCCAACGATAACACAGATTTTATCCGGCGTTAGCCTTGGTAAAATAGGTTCTTGAATAAGCCTCAGGCGAGAATTGAACAATTGTCTACCTTACGTGCGTACTTGCTTGAGCAAGTCGCGTAGGAGGCGAGGTAGAGTCATCATTCCTATTGGCGCTGTCGGCTCATAAGTTTGATGCTCAAACCCTTGCATCCACAAAGCGGCAATCGTCCAAGACCGGAAGCGACGCCTACCAGCCAGGTAGGAGATGACGGTTCGAATCCGCCTTGCCGCATTTCTCTGCGTCTCTGTTCTGACAGGCAGGACTTCGAGGCGTTCCGCTGGATCATCGACACGTACCACACTTACAAGCCTTGGAAGCCTTCTCCCGGCAGGAAGATCTGCTGGCTTATTGAACGCGAAGGCGAGACCATCGGCTCCATCGCAGTCCATAGCGCCGTGCTCACAATCAAGCCGAGAGAAGACTTCATTGGATGGGACCAGAGACAAAAGCTTGTCAACTTGAACAAAGTAGCCAACAACTATCGTTTTGCACTCATTGAGCGGGGCGTTGGCTCTCGTGTGCTATCCGAGCTGGAACGTGAGGCCAAACGGGAATGGAAACGGAAATACGGCGATCCGCTCGTCCTGTTGGAAACTTTTGTCCAGCCGCCCTATGAAGGCACATCGTACAAAGCCGCGAACTGGACCTACATCGGTATGACCAAGGGCTTTGCTGTGAGGCGCGCCCCCGTCTCATTGTGGAAACGCGCGGGGGGCGAGAGAAAGAAGTTGTGGGAGTCCGATCCACATGCTGCGGCGAAACTGTACGCGGGCTGGAATGGCGGCCAGCTTGTCAAAGTCACTCCGACTCCGAAGAAGCACATCTTCGCGCGCCCGCTGCATCGGTATTGGAGACGAGAGTTGCTGCGCGTCTAACTCACTGTGCTTATGAATCTGACGGCTCAATATCAATAATGCCAAATCCAACTTTGTACTGGCTTGTCGGCCTGTTCTTGGCCGGAGTCTTGATTGTCGCTGTTGTCGCTGCGTTGAAGGGTATTTTCTCCGTTGCAATTGCAAGCGTTTCACTGGGTGGCACGATCCTGCTCGCCTATATCCTGATAATACCGGGTGTGCGTAACATCGCCCTTTATGTCCTCACGTTTCTGCTTGCGGCCATTACAGCGTGGATTGTGCCTCAAGCTCTGAGTGACCTGGTCACGATAGCCACAATTCTACCTAAGACACTATAGGGGATGTTTTACCCATCGCCTGTCGAGGTAATTCCGATTCGCTTTCGTTCATGCCACTAATCTATTGATAATCTCTTCGAGGCCATTTAGTCCAACTGGTTTCCTTAGCACATGATCGATCCCGGACTTTGAAAGCGCTTCATCGTCGAAGTCTATTAGCCATCCTGTGATCAAAACAATGGGAAGGTGAGGCATCGTCTCGTGGATTCTCGCAGCGCCCTCGATCCCGTTTTCTCCAGGGAGTCCAAAATTTATGACCACCAGGTCAAACCGCTCTTGTGAAAGCAGGGTGAAACCCTCATCGGTGTTATGGCACAGGGCAGCATAGGAACCCAAAGAACGAACAGCTTCGCACAGGGTCTCGCCTACTTCCTGGTTATCCTCTATTACAAGTATTCTAGCTACCTGTCTGGAACCCATGTCACTTGGGTATACAGCCAGATTCCTGGGCTAACGGCAGTGAGATCGTAAAGGCCGAGCCCTGGCCTGGCACGCTGTTTACCTCTATCTTGCCTCCAAACCTCTCCACCACTTCTCGTGCCAGTGTCAGCCCCAGACCTGTCCCCCGGTTTCCTTTGGTAGTGAAGAAGGGGTCAAAGATTTTATAGAGCAGCTCCTGGGGAATCCCTATGCCCGTGTCGGATACAACAATTCTCCTAACTGTGCCCCCTATTTCTGTGCTAATAGTGACGGTCCCCCCTTGGGATGTCAGCGCATCGAAAGCGTTCATGACGATGTTGGCCAAAGCGGTACGAAGTTCGGTTGCTTTCCCTTTTACCAGGCCCTGGCCTCCCAGGCTGACCTTTAGCTCAACGGGCCTACCCACCACCTCGGTCATCTCCTGGCGGTGAGGCTCGAAGAATTCAGCTACTTCCAGCACGAGCGAGTCCAGGTCAAGCAGCCCACCGGTCTCATCAAACCGGATATCACCGGATTGCCGCAAACGATTGACGACCTCTGCTGCGCCCAGGGTAGCAGTCCTCGCTAACTCAAGGTGCCGAAACTCTTTCCAGTCCAAATCGACTCCCATGGCCATGTCTATCCTGGCTAGTATGATGGTCAAGAGGTTATTTAGGTCATGGACTACGCCATAGGATATATAGCCCAGATTATAGACTCGGTTTGCCTGTAAGAGTTCCCAGTATAAGGTATCCGAAATCGCTTGCTGTTGGTTCCACAACGATTCACCGGGTTCAACGGTTTCCATGTGAATCTTCCCCGCGATGAACAAATTCCTGGCAGACGAACGATACCCAACAGCCACCAGAGAACAGTGTCATGTCTCTAGACGACGATGTCCGTGGTGTTGGGTATGGGAGCACCAACCGAACCTTGTTATCACACTCCACGGGACCTATTTTACCCAGGGACGCCGGGCT
Organism: Candidatus Aenigmatarchaeota archaeon; assembly: GCA_016195275.1. GTDB lineage: Archaea > Aenigmatarchaeota > Aenigmatarchaeia > JACPZZ01 > JACPZZ01 > JACPZZ01. Next base: position 39,874 of record JACPZZ010000017.1, read on the forward strand.
TATCAGCATGAGCCCATCATTGGCAATGATGACACTGGAGTTCAAAACCGTACTAACGGTCCCAACTCGACTCCTCAGCAATCTTAAGCCATTCGCGGTGACGCCGAACAAGGTTAGGTACGCAAGGATTGACCCTTAGCAGCATTTCTACTGTGGATATACAACGTTCTCAGCAAAGACAACCGCCGTACCAGCAAGGGCTAGCAGAGCGGCAGTAGCGATGGCAATCCACTTTACGACAACCGGACGAACTTTGCGCATTTGGTTACACCTCCTAATGTTCTTAGGCAAAAACTAACAGGAGGCAGTAACCATTCGGTAACCAGGTTCAAAGGACAGTCGTGTGCGGAGAGGGCGCAGAATAGGGATTTAGCGGTCCAGACTGCGCCTTACGGTCTCCATAGGTGACCACAGAGGCGGTTGGCAAAAAGGCAGGTGTCATGAAGCTCTACTATCTGATAACTGCCGCAAGGAGGAGACTGTGAAACGACCCAAGATAGATAGCCAAAGGAAATGAAAGTGGAGGATGTACAAGGAGGTCTGTGAACGCAGTCTAGCTACGCGGGTGGGGCTTTTGTTAATGCCTGATTGTAGAGGGACAGAAAATGGGCTGGGACACTGATACCCAGCTCTGTACGGGCAGCCTTAATGTAGCGCTCCAGATATTTCAGTGATCCGAACCGGTCTCCTAATTTCAGACAAGTCTCTGCTAGTAGATAATTTGCTTCCTCATTATAGGGGTCCGACTCGACGAGCTTTTCCAGTACCTCAACAGATCGACCCAACTCACCTCTAGCGGTATAGTATTTGGCAACGTTCATAAGTGCACGAATGTATTTTATCTCTAGAGAAGTACGTAAACTTTGACACCAGTCTGAGTAGAATTCATTCAGGAAAGGACCTATGTACATCTCCATTGCCCTGAGCAGATTCTCCTCTTTGACAGGGCTTTCTTCCTCACATCGCTCAGCAGTCCTTAGGCTTTCTTCAAAGACCTCAAGGTCGAAATCTACAGGGCTCTCGGGATTGAAGCAGTATCCATCACCTTTTGAGAGCACGCACCCTGGATAAAGAGCTTGTCTAAGGCGATAGATATTCATCTTTGATGCAGCCGCAAAGTTCTCAAGGGTAACATCCGGCCATAGAGCTTCGATGATCTCCTCCTTGGTCACCACTCTTTTGGTACAAAGGAGAAAGTAGAAGAGTTCCTTGGCCTTGCGGCTTCTCCATTCGGAATCTGTTACCTCGTGTTTGCCCAGGAAAACACTGGCTTGCCCAAAGCTAAAGACCTTCAACGGAGGCAGCGATCTCTGAGCAGGAGACGTAGTTCTGTCCGGCTCTGTCAGTTGTGCTCTTTCACTCATTCGTCTCGCTAGTCTCGTGAAAACTCCACCTGCCCCCTTTGCTGCACCGAATTGAACAAGCTCTGAAACCTGAGCACCATCTGCCAAAAGGAAACCCTCGTAACCGAGTCTTTGCGTGATGTGGTCAAGTTCTCGTAGGCAGACTAGGGCTTCCCGAACTTGAGTCAGTTTATAAAAGACAAGTCCCTGGTGCAGTTTTGCCTCTGCCAGGCCCCTTTGACTTCCTACCTCACCGAACATCGCCTTTGCATCCCCTAGATGCTCTGTAGCCTCTTCAAACGAGCCCATCTGGCAATACACTTTGCCAAGCGAGAGGTGATAGCGAGCGCAGATGTATCTTTCCCCCGATTGCTCGGCATCGGGAATAGCTTGTTGTAATAACGCCTCAGCTTTGGATAACTCGCCTAAATCTCGATAAGTGTTTCCAAGGCCGTTCACAGCTTCAGCGATAAGTCGCTGGTCAAGAATGCTCCGGGCCATCTCTAGCCCTTCCAGGAGGCTCGTCAAGGCATCATGGTGGAGCCCGTTAGCTCTCTGCATGATCCCTCTGGTGATCAGGACAAAAGCCTGCGTCCAACGTTCTCCAACGGCACGCGCTACTTTGAGAGCTTCGGTAATCTCATCGAGGGCAATATCGAAGTCCCCTAAATAGTAGTAGACATTGGCGAGGTTATTAAGGGTTAACGGCAAAGCGGTGTTGTTCTCCAGCTTCAACCAGCCCTGTCGTGCCTTCTCTAGATACATAGATGCTTTATTCAGTTCTCCTGTCTCGATGTGTACAGCAGCTAGGCCATCATTTATCGTAGAAATGAGCGGCAGATTCTGCTGCGGAGCAATGTTTGAGGCCAACTCGAAATATTCTTTCGCTCGTTGAAATTCGCCTAGGCCAGCCAGGGCGCTGGCGAGCTGGCGATACGCTTCCGACAGATCCTCTGCCCTTGCATTATGTGATCTCAGCACTGCGATGCCCTGCTCCGCTATTTTGACGGCAGCATCAAGCCTTCCCAGAGCCCTGGAAGCAGACGCCTTGTGGACCAGCACCCGTCCGGCGGTTGCCCAATCGTTTCCCTCTGCTATTGCAGTAGCTTTATCGAATTCTTCCATTGCCCGGGCAGGGTCGCCTGACCTGAGTAACACTGCCCCTCTAACCATCAGGATATGGGGGTCCCTCTCAGACAACTCGCGAGGAAGGAGATCTAGCCAGGCAGTCAGGGTCTGCCACTTTCGTTCCTGAAGGTATCTGTCAGCCACCTGTCTGATTATTTGGGCCGCCCCTTCTGCTTCGCCAGCCTTTGTCAGATGTCTGATAGCTGCATCGTGGTTTCCCACCTGCTGGAACAGGGAGCCTGCTCTCTGGTTAAACGCCTTATATGACTCAGGTTTCTCACTACTGAACTTCCTTTCCAGATATTCCCTGAAAAGGTCATGGTACCTGTAAACCGAGTCTTCACTGCCACGTTCCTCAAGGAACAGGCCTCTCTCTTTTATCTCGTGGATCAACTGACTGGAATGAGCTAGGTTAAGCAGATTGTCACAGAGCCTCACACTGAACTCTTTCAGGATGGACGTTTGCAGAAGGAAAGATTTGAGACGTTCGGGAAGCCCATTGAAAACTTCCTGGGTCAAGTAATCGAAGAAGACACTTTCATTGAGGCTGGCTAAAGTCGGCGATAGAGCGTCTCTTGAGCGTGTCCTGGCGGTCAGCAATACACCTGTGACCCAGCCACCAGTACGCGTGGCTACTTCTTGAGCTTCTTCTGTTGGCACGGACCTTTCCCAGACACTGGATAGGGCTTCAGCGATTTCTTCCACAGAAAGGCGCAGAGTCTCGTTATCAAGCCAGGAGACGTCATCTTGGGCTACAAGTTTAGGTAGACAACTAATAGACGGCTTTGTTCTGCTTGCAATGAGGAAGTGGACATTGGACGGGGAACGCTCTATGAGTAAAGACAGAGCTTCTTTCAATGCTGACTTTGTATCTATGTGGTGTACGTCATCAAATATGAAGAGTAATTTGCCCTCAACCTTGTTATGAAACGCAGTTACCAGCAGGCCAACCAGGGTGCGCCAATCTGCCGTGGACGTTCGTATGAGCCAATTCACATCCCCTTTATTACCATCCTTAAACCGACTTTCAAGGGTTCTTACACAATATCGGAGAAACTCTAGAGGTTCATTGTCTTCAGGAGTAAAGGAGTACCAGCACACCGGAAAATCTGAATCTGAGATAAAGTCCACGAGTAGAGTTGTTTTTCCGTAGCCAGCAGGTGCCCAGAGAATCTGAACTCTTCTGTCGAGACCTGATTTTACAATATCAAGCGGCTTCGTCCGGCGGATAATACCTTCCCGCCGCTTCGGTATAAGGATCTTCGTGATGAACGGTAAATCAGTGGTTATCAAATTTACCTACCACGCCTGGATGGTAAAATCTCTGCCACGGCTGACTCACAATTGCAGGACTGCTTCAGGAAGCCACGTACATGCTGGATGTACTCTATCACAGTCAATTCTTAGACTCACCTGTGGCAGCAGGTCTAACGAGATTATAGCATTTCAGGAACAGCCGTTGTGACACAAAACCTATGTACACGTCGCCCAGCGAGGCGTACAGGAGCTTCACCGGAACATCCCGCTCGGCAAGGTCCCGCCGCCACCTGTATAAGCCGTCCGTGTCATTGATTATGTATGAACTACCAAAACGACTTCACCCAAAAAATCTCGCAATACCTGGAGCAGCTTAGGAACGAATTGAATGAGGACGTTCCTAGGCTCGGAGAGCTGGTTGGGGACCTAACGCTTTCTCAGGCTGACATCTACGTTGAGCAGGCCAGCGAACTTCTCGACAATTATCATAGCATGTTCCGCCCTGACGCCGAATCCGGTGAGGCCGGTAAAACGCGAACCAACTGGTATCAGCGTCGCAAAGTCCTTCAGGAATACGACGCCAAGATAGAGGCTGCACTCCCAGAGATATTCGAGAAGGACGGTTATGTGACGGCAGCGATTATTGAGAGCCAAGTTGGAATTGAGTCGAAAGAGGCGGAGAAGCGGTTGAGAATCCTGTCAAAGAAATACAAATGGAGAACGAGGCAGGACCCAGAGCACCCGGAGTCGATCCGTTATCTCGCGTCCCGCCTATCGAGACAAAGCTCCGAAACGCAGCCTACCCCTGGTAAGGGAGAGCAGGGTTAGACTCCTGGCCGGTTTTTTCTCCAAGTCGGCTGCCAAGGCGAAGTTCTTCAGGTGATCTGTAACTCTGCTTTTGATCCGCGCAATTCACAATCGTCATCTCATCCACCCCCTCCACCCTAGCCACCTATACATGCTTCAGTCCTTTCTCCAGGCGAGCTTTCTTGATATAATCTCCGAAAGTAGTCGGCTCACCATAGCGAGATGTGCTGAATGACAGGACAAGCGGCTTCACAAACACTTGTGCCGAATCTGCATATTGATTGTGGATTGATGCTGAACGGTTGAGTGATCATGGAGATTGCTATCATGAAGATAGGATGGCTGCGGTCTCTCGCATAACAACTAGCCGACTGGCATCGCTCTCCACCGCCTCTCAGCTATGAGAGCCGGGTTGCCATCATAGAATTGAGGACTTCCTCACATGGCCCAAACCTGTTTTACCTGGCTGACAACTTCAGCGGCAGGAAACTAACCGCATCACTCTTCACTTCAGTTAAAGTTGCGTCCATTCTATCAGGATAGTGTGAACTCAATTGATCCCTTGCCAATATAGGCAGGATTGCTTCCAGCTCAACACTATCTCCATCTATCCAAACCTTAAGCTGGAGAGTTTCTAATAAAAGACGCCTGGCTTCAAAGCTGAATTCCTGCAATCTCCTTAACACCAGATTACAGAGTGATTTGATGCCTTCTTCGTCTAATTGCCATCGTCGCAGGTTCTTGAGACGTTGTTCAAACACCTCTTTCTCGCTGAGGAGGCGCTTGCGTTCAATTTCAATACTCGCTTTCTCTCTTTGCAGCAAGTCGTCATCGAATTCTCCAAACGAGTAAAGCCGTATTAGGCGTACCTCCCTATTGCGAAGCTTGTCAAGCATAGCATCAATTGTCTTGAGATCCTCTTCTGCTGAATCTCCGGACAAAAGGGTCTCCTGCCTTCTTCTTAGCAGCTCATAGACAAAATCAGGGTTGGTCATGGCTTCTTCGAGTCGTTCCCAAACCAATCTCTCTAATCTTGCGGCACTATAGGTACGGTTCCTGCACTTTGTAGGGAAGTCGATGTGTTGTTTGGCTGCACAAGCATAGCTGGGAACCTTCTTCTTCGGCATTCCCCAATATCTTCTACCGCACCATTTACAGTATACGTAGCCGCTAAACAGGTATTGATGCTTGCTGTTTCTTTTGGCTAGTTCGCTATTCCTCTGAAGCTGCTTCTGGACACTGTTGAACAGTTCTTCAGTGATAATAGCTGGTGTTGCACCAGGAACTTCGATCCATTCGTCCCGCGGCCTCCAGGCCCTGCTGGTTAGTAGGCGCGAGGGATTTGACTTCAAACGCCTCTTTGGTTCTGCTGGCGTCATGGTGAATGCGTATGTCTTGCCTGTGTAAGCAGGGTTGGTGAGAACCCTGTGGACTGTGCTCTTTATCCATGTTTCCTTGCCTGAGGGACTTGGAATCCCAAGATCTCGTAGTCTCCGAACAATAGCGTTGAGAGTCAACCCTTCTTCCACAAGCCAACTGTATATTTTCTTCACGACCTCGGCGTTCTCTGGAACGATTGCTCTGATTCCTTCTCCGTCTCCTCTGCCTGGAATATAGCGATACCCATAGGGAGAGGTATGTCCAGCGCTAGGGATTTTACCGCGCAAGGCCCGCATCTTCTTGCCGCGCGTTGTGCGCTCAAGGATTTTCTCCTTTTCTATCTGGGCAGCGTAGCCAATGACATAACGGATTAGCTGACCTTCAGGGGTATTATCCAAAGGCTCAGTCACGAAGATCAACTCAACCTTTCTCTTTTCGCACTCCTCAGCAATGATAGCAATATGTATTGGATTCCTCGCCAGCCTGTCAGTGGAGTGTACAATGAACGCATCAATCTTCTTCTCCTTAAGAAGAAGGCGCGCGTGCATCAGTAATGGCCTGTCCAGGGTCGCGCCTGAATAATCCTCCTTAAAGATGAACTCGTCTGGGACCTCGTATCCTTTTGCCTTTGCCAGCGCCAAGCATCGCTCAAGCTGCGTCTCCAGGCTCGTGCCTTCTTCCTTTTGTCTCGTGGTGCTTACACGAGTGTAAATTGCCGCGGTTTTCATGCGTGCCTCCTTGCCGAAGTTCTCAATGGGTTTACTTCGGCTCTTGTTTTTCCAGATCACTCAAGAGCAGTCTCGCCAACTTATCCAAAACAGGATCGAGTCCAACAAATGCGCGTGCTTCACCCATGCGCAAAACCTCTTGCGGCTCCGCTACCCTGTCAACACTATGCACCGAGTCCGGCTCATCGAGGACCCGTTCATCTTCGCCTGGCTCCTGGAAAAGCGCAGGAAGCTCTCCTTCTTCGCTTTCCGCTCTCCCAACACGTCTGGGTCCAGCTTTCTGTTCATTTTCTCTATGGAGGCCCTGGGATAACTGGGCATCCTCGTCTGCTTCACGACTTCCCTCAAGCTTGGGCTTCGGGGTAGGCTGGGTGGGACAGCCTACGGCATCAGCCCGTTCCTCGTCAATAGGGATAGCAGTATTGCTTTCTCTTTCTACTTCCACTTTCTCAGAGGAACTCTCCCCGGCTGGCCAGAGGGAAAGTTGCATAGCCCTGATTTGCTTCTTGCCAAGGCGTTGTGCCCGGCTTTCAAGCTGGCCCTCCTCTGTTTTCCCGACTCGCCGCCGGGTGTCCGTCTTGCGCTCTTTCATTCTCTGTTTCACGCCGACCTGTTTCTGGTTTAGCCCTCATTAAGGCGTTGCCAATTACACTGCGTCACTGAAACGAAATAGAACGCAGTCAGGGGTCTTGGGGAAGGCTTGCCTGCGCATAGGGCGATGGATGCCGGACCGGAGCGATTCGCAGAGAAGCGAGGGAAGAAAGGCATCGCTCGTTTGCGCTCTCCACATCGGACGACACTGTGGCGATGCCCTGACACAAATCGGCGGCGGTCTAAGCCCGACGCCATAAATGAATGTGAGCCGCATTGCGACCCAGAGTCTTTGTTCCGATCATTAACCATGTCTCTTACATCTTTCCGACCTGTTTCATCCCTGAAACTGATCGCGTAAGGGGATGGGTTCGGGAAACCGCGAGAGGTTTTCCGATAGGGCTTCCGAGTGAGCGCAAGCGAGCTCGCCGAGCGGAGCGAGGGGAGAAGCCCGTGAGGGTTACGGGAGCGCAGTCTCCCGATTACAAAATGGGCGGCGTCCGCCCCAATTACGCCACGGTTAGAGGGCAACAGGTGTCCCCACCGTTGCCTCTCTTTCCGATACCAGGCGTCATCGATTGAGCCTGCAATCGCTCTGGCGATGTCCAGGCCGAACTTGCTGTCGAACCGGACGACCTGAACCTCGTCGGGTTCGTCCCAGTACAGTCGGAATTCCTCCTCTTGGAAATCGACCAGCACTTTGGGAAGTCCTCCCTTCGATTTCGTTTGTCTGCAATTTCACAGACACCACCTCCACACACCTATTCGCGAATCCCCGCTTGAAGCTTTCATCAGAAAGATTCAAGAACGGGGATGAGCGGTCACTTGTGGAGGTGGTGTGAAATACAGACTGAAATTGCAAGAGGGGAAGGTTTGCGAACCTTGCCCGGTCTTCCACGTCCTCGCCCGCTATCCCTTCGCCTTCCGCCCAGAGGATACGATCCGAGTAGCCCGCACCATACGAGGGATACTTTGGCTCGCGTATCCGGTAGGAGCTTCTCTCACGCCTATACGAGAGCCACAGGTTCTCGATCAGGTGGTAGGCTCTTGGCCGCCACATTCGGTATCCGGTCATTCCGTTCGCCCTGCCTTCCTCAGCTCGCGCAGCAGTAGCTTTCCTTTCGGGCTGTCGAACGGCACGAACTCAAGAGGTCTGTCCCAACAGAACTTTCGGAACGTCCTGAGCCGAAAGTCCACGTTGTACCCATTCCACTTCAGAAACCGCCTCATACGCTCACCCCTGTTTAGGGAGAGGAACGGGGCTTCTTCCCCTTCCTTCTTTTCTTTTCAATCAACCAGATGCGGGTCATGCTTTCACCGCCGCTGCGGATTGCGAAGAAGAGGGCGCATCCTCCTTCTCCGTCTCCACCGTGCTACAGGTGGATGGCTTGGCATTTACTTTGCCGAGCAGCCACTCGGCGAAGTTGTCAGCCAACTTCTTCACACCGTCCGATGACAGCCCAGTCGGTGCCCAGCACGTTGCTGCGGCTTTCAAAGCGACTGAGTAGACCATCAAGGTCTCCCGTTCGTAGAGGCCGAAGCCCCTTGGAACGGTGTCCGACAGCTTGGCAGTCGGGGTCTCCACGACCTCAATCGCCTTAATGTTTCGGAACTTCCCGTTCTCCACATAGGCGATGGCCACCTGCTGTCCTTCTTTCACCGGACACTCTTTCTCGAAGGCGCTGTAATACTCGCCCCCGACCCTGACGGCGTACCGGTCTGGGTTTCTCCAGACCAACTCCACGCGGCCTGCCGTCAGCCGCATCCCCCTTTTTTCTTCTTTCCCTGACATGTTCTCTCAACTCCTTGGGATGGCTTCTTTTCGAGCCACCCCTGCTTTTTCGTTTACTTCAGTCGTGGTCGGCGCAGGCGAGGCGACCCTCACACTGAGTGCAGAGAGGAGAAACCGAGAATATGCCCAGCGGGGCTTATCTCGGTTTAGCCCGCCTGCGCGAGGGAAGGCCGAGCACGGGAAACCGTAGGTTTCCGGTGCCTTCGCGCGGAGCGCAGGTTGACCTCTAGCTGACTCTTCATCCCTCTTTCTCCGAATTGAGGAACCTGACAAGGGTGGACGGCGCGACTTTTTCCCTGTCCGCTCTCCCAAGCTCACTCCTTACGAGTTCCTCGATCTGCCCGAGATGGGTCTTGCTCTCGCTCAGGACGATCACGCTCGCGCAGCCCAGGTTTTGGATGTTCCTCTGGTTCTCTCTTGTCACAGAAGGCTCACATTGAAGGGTGGCGGCGAGAGGTAGAAATCGAGAAGCGTGCTGAACCGCACGTGGCGCAAGTCCTCGCCGCTGAGACGCTTGCTGGCAAGCTCCTTGATGGACTGCAAGTGCTTTTCGCCCTCGGCCAGGACGAACACGACATCGCAGAACTTCAAGTCAGCCTGGATGTTGCGCAGCTCGTCCTCTGGCCGGGTCGTCTCGGAAATCTCGGTGCCGATCACTTGGTTCTCAATCCGAGCCAGCACGTCAACAGCCTTCCCTGTCGTCTGGTCCTCGATAGTGACGTTGGCGTTCGGCAGCGACGCGGTGATGCGTTCCGCGATCTTGTGCTGCCAGAACTGATGGATGAAGGAACCGCGGCCTGATGGCCGTTTAGCCTTGCGCTTGTACTGCTCAAGCAGCGCCCATCCCTTGTCTGTGACTTCGATCAGCTTGGTCGGGCTGCCACGCCTCACCAAACGGACCTGGTACTCTCGGATCAGGCCCAACTTACCCAGCTTGTCGCGCCGGCCATTGCCTGCCCCATGAGAAACACCTAGTCTCGTGTCTCTATCTGTGGCCGCTTCGAATGGGGTTGCTGCTATGTCTTGAAGATAGTCGAGCAAGGTGGAATCCATCGACCGGTCTACGTATTGGCTCTCCTGTTCGCCTTTCTCGTCGCGCGCAGGCTCTCCGTTGACCGCAGCATCGCCTTCCTTATGGTGTGCTTCGTTGCGTGCAGCAGGCGTGGTTCCGTTTCGGGCTGACGCTGGTGTCCACTTCAAGGCCGCGAGTATGGCTTTCATCATTTCGGCGATCTGCTCCTCTGTGACAGGAATGTTGAAGCTAATTTCCGGCATCCTGACCAGGAAAGGCTTCGCGACCTCCGGGTGGCGCATCATCGCAAATCTCATAGGTAGTTCTTGAAACAGCCGCGCCTGCTCCAACGTCAGCGAGTGGTCGCTGGCGATCCGCTTGATTGACTCCCCATCTGTTGTGCCGTAATACAAATGGGTCGCCGAGTTGCCGCTAATTACCGAAGGAAGGTCCTTCGCCTCCTGGGTCGTTGTGACAACCCCCAGTTTGCGTTTCCGGCCCGTACGAACCGTGTCAAAAAGCAGCGGCTCCCCAAGGATCGTCTCAGCATGTCCCGCTGATTTCACGAAGCGATGCCCTTCCTCCAGGAAGAGGACGTTGCGAAGGTCCGCGTCGCCGAGCTTGGCCTTGTAGTCATCGAACGCAGTGAGCAGCTCAATCGGAAAGAACACTCTGGTGTCCGAAGCCATGCCTTGAAGGTTGAACACCCATGAGCGGTGCGCAAGCTCTCCGAACGAAAAACCCTCAAGCGCGTCGTAAGTTCCGGCCAGGTGAAGCACTAACCCCGTGAAGCGGTTGATAAGTCCTTCGAGATATTGCGCACGTCGCATGTCAACGGCCCGGTTCATCTTCGCCCGGCGACGCACCAGTTCCTCGTGGAACTCCCTCACTGTGAATACGCCCTGCCGCTGGTACATCTCGAACCCGATCTCAGTCCCCAGGTTGACGCCACCGTCCCCTACCCAGACCTCCCTGTCGATGTCCCGCATCCGCGCATCCACATCCGCAAACGATTCGCCAGGCAAAGGCTCGAACAGGTTGCGCTTGAACTGGCCCTCTTTGATCGTGCAGCGCACAATTCGGCCAGGTGGGGCGTAGGCCGGCAGGTCCCAGACCTCGTTCTCCGAGTCAAGGAAAATGAAATGGTCGCCAAGCTGCTCAAGCTGTAGCGCCAACGACCTATTCGTAACGGACTTCCCAGTGCCGGGCGCACCCACGTTCACAACGTGGCGGTCGAAATGCTCTCGCTTAAGAAAGACCGGAAAGCCAAGGGACCAGTCCGGGTTGACGACATAGCCGACCAGAATGTCCCCGACCACGGCTTCGGGCGGCGGCACATCAAAGGGATGAGGCGGTCGATCCGAATTAAACGGGCGCATCATATTGACCACCTGAATGACTGGTCTCCAGTTGCCCGTTCTGAGCGCAAGGTTGAAGAACGAGAGGACGCGCGGGTCATGGTCCAGGCCAGCAACGTGGATGAGCTCCATGACTTGCTGCACGTCGTTGTGTTGGGGTGCATGACCGACGCTCCTCAAAGTAGCCATCAGTCGCAACGTCCTTTGCAATTCCAGCCCGCGTTAAGGAACCCCGGGTGCCCGCATTCAGCGCAGACCGGGCGATGGCACTTCCCGCATTCCTTGCTGGTCGCGCAATCTCCGCACATGACATGCAGGCACCTGTAGCAGGCGCACGTCGCGATCTCGGGAGATCGAAAGACCTTTTGGCACCCTTTGCAAAGCCCGGCGCGTATGGTTGTGGTGAAGCCGTTCTTCGCTGTGGGAGCCTCGACCTCGAAGACTCGCTGGCCCAATTTCACGTGGTCGAGCAGGATCCAGGCCGAATTGCCACCAGCAGACTGCGGGTCTGCTGGAAAGTTGGGCCGCATCCCCGTACCCCCCTGGCCGGACTCAGTAGCACTCATTGCAGTGCCACTCCTCTGTCAGGCCATCTTCACCACCACAATCCGGGCACACCGGCCGTCGGCATATCGCGCATCTCTTCTGCTCTTTGCACTCCGAACACATCACATAATGGCAGCGGCAGCATGAAGTCCTGGCCGCGTTCGCGGACTGGAAGATGTCTTCGCAGCCCTTGCAAATCCCGGCCTTGATAGTCCTCGTGAAGCCGTTCCTGGCAGAAGGCTCCTCGACCTCGAAGACCTTCTGACCGACCTTCACGTAGTCCATCGTGAGGTAGACTGTGTTGTCTGCCACGTTGGGACTGACCATGCCTGGTTGCCCGGACCCAGTGCCCATCCTCGTGTCGAGTTCCATGCTGAACCTCCTATCTGGCTCTTACCTTGGCAAATTGGGCAAACTGCTGACCCTCCGCTCATTTGGGCGCAGCGTGAGCAGGCCTGGCGGCCGCACACGCATCTGAAACGGGGTGCGCAGTACGTGCAGAGAATGAAGCCGTCGAACATGCACATCGACCCGGCTTCAGCCTCGGACTTTATGAGATCGCCCGTCCCGGCGCACGTCGCCACCTGAATCTGGGTCTCGTTGATGAGCACTCCGTCTTCGCGGAGGTCAACGACCTGCACCTCCGCGTACGGTGATCTGCCGATACCTGCCGGCCCAATCGGCACCATTCGTCGCACAGTTACGGTTCGCACTGGCTGTGTCACTTCGCTAGGTCTTCCGAAACTCACCCCTGGCACGTTGTTGGGGTTTGGCGTTACCATCGTTCACCTCCTAGTAATGGTCCATCTCAGGTGTTCGGCCCGGATTCAACAATCGCTGCATCGAGACGTGGTCAGGCACGAACTCTGGGATGCTGCTAGTCAATCGCGGCGACTGAAGCACTGGCGAAAGCGGCGGACGCCTGGTGGGTGACACGCGCCGATTCAGCATACCTTCGAGCGAGTTCCTATAAAGCGCCCTCGCTTCAAAATCTCGGTTCGGATAGACCCTGTTCCTGTTCGGCCTGTTGGCGTACGAGACCTTATGAGCTTGTCTCGCCTTAGCTGCCTTCGCTCTCTGCTTCTTGTAGACCCACCACGGGACTTTTCGGTTGGACATCCTTCACCTCCTAGAATCCGTCGCATGACTTGTATCCGGACCTGACGCAGAACACGCACGCCCTAGCCTTGACCATCTGCTCGCCGCAGCCAGGACAAGCCTCGCCATCGCCAGACGCAACGCCGACATCTACACGAGGTCCGCCACCATCGCCACCCTCGGTAGGGAGACGAACGTTGCTGTTGCGGATGCCAATACTGGAAATCCTCGTCCCTTCCTTTTGAGCCTCCATAGGCGTCTCCAATCCGAACCGTTCAGAAAGGCGGTCTTATTAATCGATGCCATCGCCGTCTCCCCTTGCGCGCTGGGCCCATCAGGTTTGTCGTACGGCCCGCTAGCTCCTTGTTTCTCCACAGCAGAATCAGGGCAATCCCGTACAAAGGTGTCATAACGCCGAGCGTCGCGCTCCCGGCAATGAAGAGAGCAGTGGCCGACCTGTCACCCGCGGCGTCCAATATTGCGGTCGCGAGAAAAAGACAGAGCGGCACACAAAACGCGCAAAACCCAAGACCCCATATCCGCCAGCTTCTTCTCAGGGCTGGCAGACCAATAGGCAGCAGGCTCATCAGCGCAAACGGAATCGCCGTGAGCGTTACAGCGTTATTGCCTATACAATCCTGTGCCATTCCGCTCTCTTACCGGCTGCGGTTGTTCCACGCCTAGTCTTCTCAGATACACGCGCCCGATAACCTGGTCCTCTGGCGAAAGTCCCTCTGGCAGGCCGTGGTCTGTCACGTACGCACTCCACTTCGAGAACTCGCGCGGTCGAGTCGTCTTGAAGTCGTCGAACTCCCACTCCGCCGCAGTCTCCAGAAGCCATCTTTTTACGAAGTTCACAACCCATCGCCGCATATATTTGTCCTCGGGGGTTCTTATGCATTACGGTCCCTGTTGCTTGACACTCTTGGTCGTGGGGGGTAGCATAGATTTGGCTTCTCCGACTCGGCATTGTCGCCGAAAACTTGTCCACGCCACCACTATAATCTGAAGTGCCTGCTGCGGTGCCGCAGGAAAACCGCAGACCGCCGCAAAACAACCGCAAAAGAGGTCGAGCATGGCAAGCCAAGGTCGTCCTCACACCAGAGCTCCGTGGAAAGACAAGATCCTGATTTGGCAGGAATACTATAGGAACCGAGTCATTAAACGAGTGGCTGAGGACCTCAGCTTCCAAAAGGCGGATGGCGAATGGTATGGCTATAGCGAGGACACCGTAGCAAGAATAATCAAGGAGTTGGACTACATCTCCGAAGAAGATGCGGCGAGTCTGTCATCAGAGATTCAAGAACTCAGACGTAGCCGTACACAGGCACCAAACCAACAGGCGTCGCCACAACAAATCGGTCAACAATCAGACTACAAAGTTGATTTGCAAGCACTCCGGCAGTCTTGTTCGGATGGGCTCAGGGCTCACCTTGATCGGCATTCGGTAGAGTTTAATAGCAAAAGCTACGTACCACGCGCCGCCATTGAAGGGGAATTCCGCGAGTTCTTAGATTCGACAAAGCTTTGTTTTCCCATCATTGGCGAAGCAGGCATGGGCAAGACAACTTTGCTTTGCCATTTAGCAGACGAGTACTCGCATAGAACCGAACAGCACCCAGACCATTTAGTTTGGGTGTTGTCCGCGAGACCGCTGGCCAATATTCGCGATCACCCGTTGCGTACGGCGGTAGGCGAGGAAGCGACGGACGTGGGAGCTGCGATCAAGAGCCACCTCTCACGGCACCTCAGCATGGTCGATGTCACTAAGAGATCAGAGGTTGACTTCACGGAGGTCGTGGAAGCTCTCTATCGTGAGTTAAGAGACACCGGCGACAAGAAGTTCATCGTGTTAATCGACGCGCTGAACGAACACCCCCAGGCTGACAAGCTAATTGCATCGCTGGACTCAGCGGTGGCAAGCCTCGCGGACCTCTCCGATGAACTCGATGGCCTCTCAAGGCGCTTCAAGATCTGTGTGACGTGCCGACCATATTCGTGGCACCGGGCTATCAGCGAAGAACTCCATAGCAGGATCAGGTATTCCCATTATCATGCCCTGCAAGAGCAGAACTTATTGCCCCAAGTGACTCTTGGAGAATACTCAGAGCAGGAGCTTCAAACGATTTACGAAGGGACAAAGGTTATCACAGACGATGGGAGACGATCGGAGTTGCGCCCGGAGTTCACAGCCTTGAAAAGGGACGCCCCCAAGTGGATCAATCGACTATCCGACCCCTACCTGTTCGCCTGCGCGATAGAGGTGGCAAGGAAGAATGACGGTTATATCCCTCTAGGCTTAACCAAGGCTCAAATGCTGAGAGCCTATATCGACCGGCTGACCAACAATGACAAAGTAGCGCAGAGACTCCTCGCGGAAATAACAGAGCGCATGCGGGTGACCATGAGTCCCCAACTGACTCGGCGCGAATTGGAGAGTTGCGCGCAAAGGCTCACCTTGGACCTCGATGCTCCTGACTCCCCCTATAACCGTCTGATAGATGCAGGAATTCTCCAAGAGTTGAACGATGCGACGAACGACCCGACCCAACTAGCGGTGGGTATCCGCAACGACCGCATCCTGGAGTACCTCTTGTATGAGCGTCTCAAGCTGCTTCAGCAAGATGTTACGCACATCCGCGATACGCTGATACAAGCGGAATTGTACCCTCAGTTGTGGGCTGCCTTGCATACCCTATTCGTTGAAGACTGGGATCAAGCCACCGTTAGTCAACTGGCCGCCATCCGCAACGAGGACCAAACGGCCCCCGTCGTTGTTCGGGCCTTTATTCCAGGCGTATGTCGCGAAGTGTACAAAGACCGGCCGAAGGAGGTGAATGACCTCGTCCAGACTCTCTTGAAGTCGAGCGACAATGTGGCATTGATGATGGCAGTGGCGGTTGCCTATACTGTCAAGGACACGGACGGTCTGCTTCAAGCGTTGCAAAACAAGAGCTTAGTTGCACAGAGACTGGCCATCCAATACTCGTATCTTTTTTGGCGGGCTCACCGTAAGAATGGCTACGCCCTGTTAAACAGATTAAGTGACCGAATATCCGTGGCACCTGATAGGAAAACAATCCAAGCGTTCGTTGACCTTAGCGTGGCGATCGGAACCAAGCATTTTCGACAACCAGAAATCCGAGAGGAAATTATTGCACTGGCACAACGCACGGCTCACGGGTTGATGCACCCCGATCTGAGGAAATCCGGGTTGAATCCCGCCCAGAGGATGAAGAGGCGAGCCGCTAGCTTAATCCTTCGAGCATCAACGTCGTTTGCCGGTGGTCCTCTCGTCAATGCAGCGGCTGTTTACTTGGAGAAAACGCTCCGTGTCGCCGAGGACAACAACACCATAGGTAACTATTCGGACGTAGCCGCCTTCTTCAAACACGTGCCGCCCCGCGATAGACACCCATATAAAGTGCTGTTGAATTTTTGGGGGCCAGAAGAAGCCAATCTCGTTAAATTGCGAAACATCATTTGTGATTTGGCGCACAGGCAAGATGGTGTGTTCTACTCCCTCGCAGCCGGGGCTTTGGTCATCCAAGCCTACTATCGACCCGAAGCTGCACTCAAGATGTTCAATGAGGTTTACGATAGTGCCGAGCAGAATGCGCTTCAAAAACGGCTGGTGCTACGGGCGTCCGATGTCTTGTCTCCACTGGCCAGCGGAAAGCATCTGAACTCCCAACTCCGGTCCCACAGCGACCTAGTCCGGAGGTTCATCGATGAAACAGCAGGCCGGTGCACCGTGGCAGGCCACAATCGGACCATGTGCGGAGTACCGCTTTATCACACTTCGTTAGTAGAAGTTTCTTCACGCGGTAGCTTGACTATCCTGCCCGACGCTATTACTAAAGCTCTGGTACGGAATGACCCCGAGCTGCTCGTGTCATTAGCTGAAGTTATTAACCAAATGGTCTGGTATATTGAGCCAGAACGCGTCCTCTCACTCAGGGAGTCACTGCTTTGGCTACTCGCTTACGGGGACAATCCCCAAGGGAACGTGTACCAAGCTGCGCTGCGCACCGTTGCCACCTTAGCTCTGATATATCCGGATGCAGGTGAAGACGTCATTGCAGCAATCGCCAACAAAGAGGAACGGCAACGAGTCAGGAGCGGACTCAAACGCATTGCGGCGGACGAATTGGTCACCCCCGTGAGCGTTTACTTGGGCGGGATGCACGATGCGGGCATATATACGCTGCTTTCGTCTGACGGTGACGCAGTACGACGATTAGTCGTCGAGATATTGAACGCCGGATTGAACGAGAAAACCGTACATGGTCTCATGCGGCTAGTTGCGCGTAGGAGCCTTAAACTATTGCAAGCTACGTAGGTCCATAGAAGCTGCTTCTATCCAAAGGAGGAATAGGCGTATAAACAACTATGAAATCTCCTGCACGTTTATTCGAAATCTCCTCTCACCAGTTTCTCTACCCTGCCGGTCAATTGCTTCAAGGCGACCTAGTAAATACTCCGCCCTTTCAAAGTTTACCGGATAGACTGGCCTTCGATATCCTCTAGCATCATTCGGGTAATAGTCTCGCATCCTCATTTTTACCACTGGTTCCCCGATCACGCCTAACTGTCTCAGGTACTTGATTCCCTCTTCGGTAACAGGCTCCCTCCGCATGTAATAAAGGTCTCTGGTTGGCCGCGAAGATAATCTTCGTGATTCGTTCACTACGTGACGTAATGCCTTGTTGATAGTCGTCAAATACATCTGCTTGAGTTCCCGCTTCATAATTTACTTCATTATGGGTGCCACCTTAAATAGATTGACTGGTTTGTTGGTGCCAATGTTTTCTACCTTATAACCTCTCAGTCGATAGCTTTCTGCCATGACTCACTTCAGCTTGTATTATCCTCATGCATTTTCGCCTCCTTCGCCTTTTCGTAGGCTTCATGGATTTCACGTATCGTGTCCTCAAAAACTGAATCAAACCCCATGCGCAAGCTGCTCTCTGCGCTGTAACGACCTGTCGGAATTTTTTTGAGTAGCTAACATCGGCCTGAACAATTCTCAGAAGTGTGCACCCTGGCCCGGCCACAACACACAAACTGCAAAATGCCGCAGTGCTCAACGAGCGTTGCGTTGTGTGCGGAGCTGAACACCAATCGCAGGCCCGCCGTCTCCTTGCAGAAACCGCACATCGGATGACCGTCCTGAGTCCACTTGCACCTCGGCAGGACCTGGACCATCGCCTGCCCGTTGATTGTGACAACGCCGTCTCTCATACGGTGCGACCCCCGCACGTCACGCACGTCATCGGAATCGCTTCCCCCGTACCTTTGATCTTCGGACACCTGCAATGTTCGCAGTCGCACAGTTCGTCGGCCGGGCGACGTCTCCCCGACCAAACGAGCGCCCGCTTTGGTATCTCCCAAATCCGACCGCCGAGAGACGTTAGCTCAGACTCGCGGAAGTATCCCAACTCTTCATCGAAGCCTTGGTCCAACCCGAAGTACAAGACATCTGCGTCTGTCTTTTCTGTGACCTCAGTCGCGAACCAAAACCAGCCAATGTAGCTTTCGAAGCCCTTGATAACCTCCTTGCCGTCGATGTACAACTTCCCGTCCCTTTCCTCAAACTTTGCCATGTTGATCCCCCCCCCCTTGGCGATGCTCTTTGGCACCACCCTACTTGCTGGCTTACCAGTTCCCCCATGCTGAGGGGGATAGGGGGTGCAGGGATCGCACCGTATCCACACTGCGACCCGCACACCCACGACAAAGCGGGGCAAGCCAGAATAACCCTAGCGGGAGGACCGAGCGCGGGTTATCTGGATTGAGCACTACACTGGAGGGAAAGCCGAGCACGGAAAACCGAAGGTTGTCGGTGCCAATTACAACTCTATCTTTGCAGTTTTGCCTGGCCAGATACGGTTTTTAGGGCTTGTCGGGTGTAACTGCCAGATACGGGAATTCAAAAAGCGCAAAGATGGAGTACAAAACTGTAAGGGACAACAGGACACATAACCCAATAGGTCGGTTAGGGTATAATGTTAGTAACAAGTTGAACTTTGAGATTGTGTTGTCGGGAGTGGCAGCCGCCGTAAGGCGAATGGAGATCAGGTTGACGATGCCTGCTCAAACGGAGGGGGTCAATTTGATACATCATCTGACCCTTACTGGTCTACTTGTTCTATTTTTTCTCATTGCATCGGCTTGTGCTCAGCCTACGCCCACCACAGCACCTACACTTACTCCGGCACCTGTACTGACCCCACCCCCTATCCCTAGCCCAACTTCTCCACCCATGCCTGGTCCGACACTAACAGGACCTACATTTACCCCATCACCTACCCTGACCCCTACTCCCACTTTGACACCTACAGTTACATCAGCCCCTACTCCCACCCCTACTACCAAGGCACCAGGTGTAGTCTCTGGTTCATCAGGGGAAGTTTCGGCGGACGGCAAGGTACTAGCAGCCTTGATAGGTGCTCTCGGAGCGGGAGGAGCTGCTTTGATCGTAGGCGCAGTCAACTTTTTCATGAACAGGAGAGCACTACGCCAGCAAGCTGAGGCGCTGAAGAAAACACTGGATCACCAAGAAAAGGTTCTGGCTCTACAGGAGAAGGCCTTGGAAAGAACATCGAACCAAGAAACGGCTGCATTAAGGGCTGAATATACGAAATTACATACTGAAAATGTCCTGAAGGTATATCAGGATGTTTCTAAGCAATTAGCTCTTTTCCGTGCTTATTTGGAGGGAAAGGAGCCTGCTTCAAGTCTACTAGGCGTAATTGAGACCTTTTATTGGGCTTATCCCTTCTTAGGTCAAGATACCATTAACGAATTTGACACGAAAATCGTCCCACTAGCCTTAGACCCAGAGAAGCTTCGAGACCTTGACTATCCTCGACTTCAGTTACTCCTAGCCGATGTCCTTGAAAAGGTGCGGAGCGATGTGGATGCTATCAAGAGAGGAGAACCGAAAATATGACTGAACTAAAAGTCACGCTGGAACATGAAGGAGATCAATCACTAGCTACAGTCGCCCGCCCTTTAGTATCCCTATCTCAGTTGTATTATTTCCTTTGGCTGGTCGACCACGGTAAGCGTGAAAACTGGGATGCTTGGCTTCAAGGATTTCGTGAATGGATTGGGGAAGATGGCTTAAAACTTAAAACATTCCACTACGGTTCTATTTGTGAGGCTACTCTTGAAGTCAAGAAAGAGAATGAGTCCACGGCCCGCAGACTGGCTGAGGCAGCCATGAAGGTGGTAGAACGCCTGCGGGACATCGGACAAAAACCAGAGCAACAACGTCGAGAACAAATCAGCGACCAAGTTGTTATTCAACTCCTTCCTGAAATTGATAAAGTCCCAAATGATCTACGTTCACCAGTGATTGGCCAATTGCGGTTTACCTTATTCGGACTAAGCAGAATAAAACTGATGGGCTTTGAAATAGGTGAATAAATGACGAATCTGTAAAGGCAACCTAGAGGCGATTGCGGTTACGTGATAGTTGATGATATGCAAGACATTTCCCCACCCTTTGAGACTCAATAATCCTCTGGAAACATAATCGTCCTGCCGCCCGTCTCGTTGTCCATCATCCAGAAGCGGTTTCCTTTGTACGTGAACTCGACTAAGTCCTTGTCCTTAGCCCGGTTGTAAGCGGCTCTGGCAGAATCTTCCAGCTC
This sequence comes from Candidatus Aenigmatarchaeota archaeon, assembly GCA_016195275.1. Lineage (GTDB taxonomy): Archaea > Aenigmatarchaeota > Aenigmatarchaeia > JACPZZ01 > JACPZZ01 > JACPZZ01. The sequence goes on from JACPZZ010000017.1 coordinate 60,575, forward strand.
TCTGTACGGTTTGGAAATGTCAGCGTCATTTTCCAGGCCGCCCAAGAAAGCGTACACGGCACTGGTCACGCGATTCACGTCGTGCCGCGAAAGTTTAGCCACGTCATGCAGCACGCCGTCGGCCAGAGCCATTTCGTCGGTGTAGCTGAAGATCACATTGCCGAATAACTCAGCCTCATAATCCTTTCGTTCCTTGTCGTTCAATTCTAGTCACTACCAAGAATCGGTCCCTCGCCCAGATAAAGATTCCTTCAACGCTCTGCCTTTCATGCCTGTAAACACGACTTGGAGGGTTATTGCCTGGGAAGGTTCAAAGGGTGAAAATGATAGGCATCAGTGAAGGAGAGGGAAGGTGTGACTCATGCTCCCCATTGTGGAAGTCCCAGAGTCCATCCGACGTGGTATGGAGCGCTACCGCTCCATTTTCTGCCGCCAGGAAGGCTTCGACCATGTCTGCCGCTATGTCACAGGTTTGATAGTCTTACCCAATAAAACCCTCCAGGGCATCCATGACCTCCAGGTCTGGGAGGACCACACCCCCAGTAGAAGGTCTATGCATGAAGCAGTTTTCGAGGCCCACTGGGATGACGATCAATTGATGAAGGATCATCGCAAGGCAGTGAGCCAGGACCACCATGGGCTGGGACGTGAGGTGATCGGTCTGGATTGGACTTTCTCTCATCATGAGCGGGGGCCAAAAATATACGCCACCACTCGGGCCTGGGACTACGTGAATAACCTCTATAGCAGGTTCCAGACGGTAGTCACCGCTTCCATTGCCAACCGCCAGCTCATCGATGGCCTTGAGGTGAAGGTCCAAGAGCCTAAGCTCTGGAAGAAGGAGCTAGAGGCCCTCAAAGTCACTGCCCAGGAGGACTACAACCAGTTGGAAGATGCACGCAGCCGGCTACTGGAACTCCTGAGGTATCGGCTACATAGGAAACAGTATCGTAAGAGGACAGAGATAGCAGTGGAGATAGCAAAACAGATAGAGGAAGAAGGCCACTTCCCCCAGGCCAGCTATGCCTTTGATAGTGCAGTGCTGACCCCGGAGTTGGCACGGCTGATAGAAGGAGCTGGCAAGCACTGGGTGAGTGAACTTCAGAGCAACCGTCAGATCCAATGGCGTGGCGAGTGGAAGCGGGTGGATGAGGTGGATAAGGAGCTGAGGGAGCAGCACCCTGAGAGCTTCAGGGAGGTAAGGGCTCGCTGCCGTAATGGAGAGGAAAAGACCCACTTTGCCTTTACCAAGGTAGTGCGCCTGAGAAGGTATGGACGCAAGCGGTTGGTGATAGTCCATGAAAAGGAAGATTTGAAAGACGAGCCTCGCTTCTTGCTCACCGATGCCCTTCATTGGGAAAGCAAGCGGGTGATAGAGAACTGGAACTTTCGCTGGCCTATAGAGGTCTTTCATGAGTTCAGCAAGCAGGTGACGGGGCTGGAGTCGGCTCAGGTACGCAAGGAGGAAGCGGTTAAACGCCACTTCCGATTGAGTTGTGTAGCGCAGTCGCTGGTACAGCGGGCACCTGTGAGTGGGACGACATCGGAAAGATTTGCCTTTGTGACAAACCAGCAAGGGAGCATAGGTCAGCGGTGCAGGAGCATCATGCGAGAAGTGTTGAAGGGAGTGTTACAGCTTGCGAAGAACCTGTTTGAGCAAGGGCGCTCATGTGATGAGGTGCTGGAGGTGCTGATGCCAGCCTGATGAGTAGTAGCACAGATATTCTCAAAATTAATCAACCCTCCAAGTCGTGTGTAAACAGGGAGCTAGAGATTCACTTCCCGCCAGCTTTCAAATACCAGGGTGGAGCCCATCGTCCGCACGACCTACAAGTACCGCTATCTCGGCCAGGAAGACCAGTCCCAGTGGGAGCCAGACCCACAGGTAAACCAGGATTGAAAGCCTGGCGTTTGTTCTGAGAGGTAACCTGGATTTCAACTGCTCAGCAACTACCAACCTTTATATACTTTGCCATATAATATAAAAAGGTGATTGTCATGAAATTGAGGCAGTTTTACGAGGATTTGCAGGACAGATGGGCAGGCAGCCTGGTCAAAGTTCAGTATTTGGACCATCCTCACGCCAAGGAATACATGTACCGGTTAGCTAGAGAAGGCTTGGTGGAAAATGTTGCATGGGGCTGGTACTGGGTGCCAGCTCAGTTGGAAGATGTTTGGGACTTTCTCGCCAACGATAAAAACTTCAAAGTGATTGCTGGCCAGACTGCTGCCTCTCTCTGGAATGGAGACTTTGTTCACCGCGAGCTCTATCTGGTAAAGGTTAAGGATCGCTCTTACGGCCAAGCATTAAAGGCCTTTGGTGAAGGAAAGGGCTGGGACCTTGAGGTAGAAGTAGCCCGCAAACCTCCAGCCTACACCAAGATTGACGGCCTGCTGGTCGAGACCATCGACGAGACTATCCTGGACTGCCTGAGCAGGTGGGCTTTTCTGGATGCCTTTGCCATTCTGCATGAACATCCGGAGATAGATTTCAGAACAGTGGCAAAACAGGGCTACTGGCAACGCTTGCCCGGCACACACATCAGGCTGAAACCGGTGCTGGAATACGGGTATTCCAGACTCACAGGACGCAAGAGTAGACCGCTGGCAGACCCATTCGTGGCGAGGGAAGTGGAAGAAGCGGTGGAAAAGGTGATGGAGATTGGCTAGACAGCTCAGGCTTGCCCATGCCCGGGAAGAGGTGATTGCCGACCTTCTTAACAGGTTGGCCGAAAAGTCGCATGGCTTCAGTTCACCTAAACTGGTCCTCATCGGCGGATATGCCTTGAGGGCGTTTGTGCCCTTGTCCAGGTCCACCCGGGATTGCGACTTTGCCCTGCGGAAAGGACAGGATTGGCAGATTGACAGAATCCGCACATGGTTCTCAGACCTTGAGGTGCTCACTCTAGAGAAAAGGGATGACCATGGCTTTATGCGCTGCTTGAAGCTGATCAGAATCAATGACAGTACAGCCAGGGTCTCATTGGACTTCATGGAAGACAAAGTGGTGGGCAGAGATATGGAAGAGGTCATCAACTTGGATGCGAGGTTTGAAGGGGATGCCCAGAATGTGCGTATTACCATTGCCAACCAGCCAATTGATGTGGTGGTGCCATGCTACCGCGACTATTTCATACTGAAGGCCGTATCTGCCAGAAGAAGCGATATCCGTGATATAGCTGCGCTGGTGTGGAAGCTGGGCGTGCCTGAAGTGAAGCCAAGGTTAGAGGAGATACTGCCTTATCCCGATGTTTTTTACCGGAAGGTCAGGGAGGTCATCATTCCCGACATCGAGGATACCAGATTTATCCACTCGTGGCGCGGCACGTTTGTCACGACTGCGTTCTCTGAACAAGATAAACAAAATGTGATTGATGAGCTGAGGGAATTGTGCGGGTGACTTTGAGGGCAGTGTGGTAAGCTGATGGAAAATGAAGTGTTAATAGAATTGAAAGTGCCGCTTGATATGGTGGACGACCTGCGGAAGCTGGAACAGGTAGAGCACATAGACAGGTCTACGGCAGTACGAAAGCTGCTTTACTCAGGTCTTCGTGAATGGAAACTCGAACATGCAGCTACGCTTTATAGGGATAACAGGGTGACCCTTGCGCGGGCAGCCGAAGAGGCAGGCGTCCCGGTGAGGGAGATGATGGAGTATTTCAGGCAGAAGAAAGTGCCCATGCAATATGACATGGACGATTTCGAGAAGGACCTGAAAGGGATTTACGAGCGACTCGGAAAATGAACAGCCTCAGGTCAGCGGAGTGAATATCAACCTGCCATGCTCTGGTTTCACTGTTTCAATGCCCTAGCTGAACCTCCTCATCTGCAACGGACACCCATTCAAACCACGAGGAAACTCCAAGCTCCTCTGCCCACCGGTTGACAGTCTCTATGTCCTGCTGCTGGCCGCCATCAGGCGACGACCAGATTGACCTCGCCATCCGCTCCCCGCGTCGATAGTAGGGAGTCCTGACGTACGGCTGCCTCATTCTCCTATCATCCAGCAGCCAACCGAGATACGAAGCAAAGGCTGAGTTCATGGTCACGGAAGCGTCGTACACCTTCTTCGGAGTGAACGCCTGAACTGCTGGCTTCAACCCCTCGGCATTCTGCTCTACTTGCCTCCTGAGAGCGCGTCTCTGCGCTGGCCGCAAACCTTCGTAGCTCTCATACATCCATCGTTCGATACGCATGTCCACAGGCATGTTGTTGACCTGGCGAACTACGCCATCATGCCACATCTTCAGGACATGGCCCAAAGCCTCTTCGGGCATACCTCTATCGGCCAGCCGGAAAAGGTGGTCCTTCAGCTCGTAGCCAACCGAACGACGCTGCTCGTTGGTGACGGTGGGAAGTCTGCGCATATCCTCCGGCCCTCGGAAAAAGCGCAGAATGTGACCGGCTTCATGAGCGAGGTAATAGGGAAGGTGCTCCTCAAGATGCGGCGAATATCGGACGACGTGCAACGGATCGCCGGGCCCTGCCAGCCTCACAGTTGCGTTGGCGTACTCTTCAATGCGGGCATCTGGCACCAACAAGAAGCCTTTCCCTGTGAGGTCCTCCACTTCCTGCCAGATGCGATTGACATCATCCGGCAAGCGTAGCAGGTAGTTCTGTGCCCTACAGATCACCTTGTAATCTGTCAAAGGCGTGAGGGGCTTTGGCTAAGATTTCATCGCGAGAAAAAGGAGTGACCGGGAACATCTCAAAAGGAGTGGGGTCAAAGCCTCGCAGCCCTGCGTCCACGGCGTCTCTAAGGCTCTTGAATTCCCCTGAGTCGTAATGACAGTATCGCTTGCGGTCTGTGCCAACGTAAAGGCGGTACGATCCTGGGGCTGCTTCTAAAAAGAGCAGGTGGTATTTGCCCATTCTCGTTTCTATGTATGGAAGCGCCCGAGACACACAATGATTTGCCCAGCAGGGACTTATAAAGTCTCGGACGAAGGCTTGCCAGCCTTGCGGGTGAGATTCTCACCCTTCCTTCTTAACTCTCAACAGCCTGATGTTACCCCTCATGTCCGCGCGCTCGCTCTCGATCAGTCCCACCGAGATTAAAGTTGCCACATACGCGGAAAATGTGCGCGAGGCGACCGGCCTCTTGCCAATATCCGAGCAATGCCTCAAGTAACCTTGCCACAACGTGTTGGAAAGCATACCTTCAGATCCTGAACCTTTGATTAGCTCGAATATGGCCCTGTGGTGCTCGGTCAGGCTCTGGAGCAGGTAACGCTGCTCCAGTTCTCTGGCAGACGTGAATCCTGACTCAACGTGTTGCGCCAGGATGACCCGGCTTCTGTCGGATTCAGCCAGCTCCGCAGCGTTGTTCAAGGTTTGAATCGCTACTCTGGCATCGCCGTCGGATAGCGATGCGATCCTGCCCAGCGTTTCCTGATCCCAGGAACCGGAAACAAGCGCTTCCCTTGCCCTCTGCTCAACCATGCCTACAAGCTCTTCGGCACTGTACGGCTCGAAAGCGATCTGCCTTAACGCAACCCTTGATAAAACCCTCGGGTCCACATTCATCAAAAAGTAGCGCGAATTACAGATGGCGACCAACCCTACGCTGCCGATCCTTGCAAGGTTGTAGAGAATGGCATTTCTCTCTTTCGGGGCGGGTTTGTCTATCTCGTCCAGGACGATGACGAAAGGTTTGTTGCCGATGCTCCTTTCAAAGCGTTCCAGCTTCAAAGCCGCCTCGGTTTTGTCGGCGAACATGATGCGAAGCTCTTTGACAATCTCATCAGCCACCAGGTACAGGGAGTTGTGCTTCCACCAGTTTATGTAAACAGATTGGATAGGAGACTCTCGCCTCAGGCGTTGCAGGGCCCACCGGGCCACAGCGGTCTTGCCTGTTCCAGGATTACCGTACAGCCAGATATTAACAGGCTTCCGGTGTTTCAATGCCGGAGCGAGGCGTAGATTAAGCTGATGGATTTGCTCCTCCCTGCCTGACAAGGACGCCGGCATATATTCTTCTGAAAGGACCGCAGGCTCCCTGATGATGCGAATCTCTTCCATACTTATCTTTAGTAGTCCAAACTTTAATCGACGGGCGGGAGCGATCTGCGGGTTATGCGCTTAACCGCTCACTTGAAATTCTCAACGCGCCACCTCACGCGGTTCATCTTCATTTCCCGATGCGCACTCACCAGGTACTCCGGTATGTGGTACTGGGCCAAATAATCACGCCTGACCCGGTAAAGCTCGTTAGCTACGTGTTCGGCCTGCTGCGCCAACTCCGCAAACCTGTACTTCAACTGCTCCACCGATGACTGCACAGCTTCCACGCCAGAGAGCTTGTTCAAGAACGTCGCATTGAGCTCAACCCTGCATCCCTGGCTCGCTGCATCTCGTCGTTGCGCACGAACGCATCGAGAAACTTGCTGCTGTCTGTCGCCTCCATCAACAGCTTGTTCAGAGTCAGATGCACCAGATAGGGCTGCTGAGTTGAAGTGGGTAGATTGGTAAACCTTTGAGGGTTCATGAAACTCGCCACCCGGACCGCCAGGCTTCGGACAGATCTGGTCAACGGCGGCAGTCTTTTCTCAAGCTCTCGGATCTCCTGCGTGATTTCTGGATGCTGCTGTTCAAACTCCACAAATCTCCCAGGCTCGAAAATGGTAGAGTAGCCGTCCAACAAGGGCTTGAGTATTCCAAGAAACGGTGCCGGATAGTAGAACCGATCCTGGCTGATCTGGAATAGCTCCAGTTGCTCTTTCTGGATCTCCCTGGCCGCGAATTCTTCATCGCTGACTGCCCAGGCGTGGCTTCTGGTTTTCACAGCATGTTCAAGATCCTTCAGCCGGTCCGATAGAGGGTCGATAACAGTGACAATCTCCTCCACCACACGGTCTCGCGATGCCAGTGTTCGGTTTTGGTTTATCAGGGTGCGGTTTTGAAGCGCCAGCCAAAGTGTGATAGTGGCCAGCAGCGTTGTGGAAATGGCGCTGAGCCAGGGGGCGTTGATCTGCAAAAACTCTAAAACCCCCATAGTCGGTCACACGCCAATCCTTCATACCAACGCGAAGGGTCCTACTTATTTTCGGCGGCTGGCGAGATAAGGTTGTGCCTGTGGTCAGGCGATAAAAAAGCAGGTGGTATCCCAGGATAATCGCAGCCACCCTGCCAGACATAGGAACCACTCCTGAGGTGGTCGGTAGAGGCTCTCCTCCCAAATAGGGGGTTCATAATGCTTGGTTTATATTTAGCTTATGTGTGATTATTCTAGGACACTACCAAAAAGCATTGACGATAAAGAAATGGAAAACCGAAGGTTGTTGGTGCGTGTTCTTATTTCGGTCACAAGCCGGGGGCAGATCAAGTAGCAAGATCCAGGATGGACTGCCGCATGACATAGGAGGTTGGCTTTGTTGAAACCCAAGAATGGAAATCGCGCTGAGTCCCGTTTGAACTATCCCCTCAGCGATCAGGGCCGCTTACCTGCTGATTCGAGCAGCTAGCCATCATACGCCATACCAAACCAGAGGTCGAATGAATTGGCACTTGGAAGCTTCATCCCCAGAGTCATCAGGAAGTCATTGAGGAAGTCTCTGCCCAGTACCACGACCCTCCGGTCTCTGGGTTGGGGATCCTCCATGACACGTATAGGAAAATAGTGCGAGAAGCCAGAGATTTTAATGTCTGCATCGTATATAGAAGAACCAGATAAAACTCCGACGGGTGCCCACGGCCGAAGTTGGGCAAACACAAACGCCGGGATCCTCGAATAGTCTGCACTGGTATCGATCCTGGCCACCAAACCCCCAGCCGCCATTTTGGACCGCGACGAGCGAATCGCCTCTACATTAACGATTAACTCTGGCGGAAGTGCAGACAACGCATATGAGTATAAAAACCCTGGCATTGCTATTCGTCCTCATGCCAGAACTCCAGATCCGGAATATGCGAAAGCTCTGCTTCCGTCAGTAGTACTGTAAATAGCGGTCGTCCCCGATATTCTGGAGGTAATTTTCGGGTGAGTTGACCCGATGTAGGCGCCACGGCTATAACCGACTCTCCACTGATGGCCACATATTGTCTAGGGTAAGTCTTCAATAACCGATCTTTGTCCCTGAGATAAAATCGCCATCCGGTGAGAAAATCCATCCCACCTTTGTCCTCGGCCAACGAGCGGAGTGCTTCGCGCGGCAACTCTGGAACTCCGTATTCTGTGACTAGCTCTCTATATAATTTCCACCATTCTGCGGCTCCCACTATGCCACCCTCTTGATCTATATTATGGGATCGCGGACTGATAAATCTATCTGGTATCTCTTTCCCAAACATCGCCTCGTGCTGGTAGGGAAACGCCATGTATAACCCAGAATCGGGTAATTTGCACGTTGCAAGGAACTGGGTTACGTTAGGCAACACTTCCTGCACCAGTGATGAGACGAGGCCCAGGTACTCCGGTGATGAGCCTAACCCCTTCCCCTCTACTAGCAGATAAATTACTTTGAGAGTGTTCAACCCGAAGCGTTCTGAGCACACACTCGGCAGTGAGTCAACTGTGGAGAAATTAGTTACGGCCCCGTCAGAGAGACATGAGTGTAAGAATCTCAGTGGTCCTGCTGAGTCGAGCCACGCGAGATCATCGCCATTTGGCTTAATTGCCTCCATGCTAAGTAGCGCACGCACTAGCTGAAGAGCATATCTAGTGTGTAACAAATCCGGGATCTGGTCGTCTTTACGGTTCCTCCTGAATCCCCCGCTGTTCTTGTCCCAGCAGTATTGGAGTAATCTCGCCACCTTGGGACCCTTAGCCCGCAACTGCGCTAGCAGGTTCCGGTACGAAGGGTTATCTTTACCCAGCAACTCTCCCAAAATAATGCAGACTCTATACGCCTGTTCAGTCACGGATAGGCAAGGCTCCTCTGCGCCAGTGTCCCGGAACCCGAATGTCACCGAATCTTCATAAGTGAAATCCTGGCGGAGCAATGTATCTGCTACGGTCTCTAATGGGAATTCGATATTAGGGAGCACACTAAAGTGCTCACGGGCTTGATTGTATGTGCGGATGGCCGAGACACTAGAAAATATGCCGAAAACACCTGGGTTCCGCCACTCCGACAGACTATAAGCCTTCTCGGGTTCGATATATGCCTTCCGGACAAACTGCCCACACGCAGCCAGGATGGAATGAAAGTCTGAACTCACTATTTGAGGCCGCTGTGCAGAGTTTACGAACAGAAGGCGCAGACCAAGGTCAATTGCCTGTACAGAAGGGGTATCCCCCTCGTACATCCGAAAAACTTTTCGGTCGGGGTCTATGAATTCTCTGCTTATGCAGCCGGTGTTTTGGGGAACCGACGGTCCTTCTTCGATTGGCTGGTTGTAGAAGAACCTATCCTCACTTCTTGACCCTTGAAGGAGCTGTGCCAGTTCTTGGGCGTAGTTTTGGGTGGTTCTAGCGAAGTATAGAGCGTCCAGAGCGGGCGCTACCGCCCACACATAGTAAAGCTCAGCAATCTCCTTGGATGGGGCAGTTGCTCTCCAATACCGTATGGTCTCATTGAGGAGTTCTTGATAGAAAGTCACGCGTTACACTCCGATGGCTTAGAGTCCTCCCTCGCCCACGCCGCGGTCTATGGACCGCCCTTTAGAGTAAAGACTAGGCGACCCACAGTCCGGTGAACGAACACAACCTTGAGACAGTAACGTTCGGTGTGGAAAACACCACCACCCTTAACTGATACGCTCAACTGTCTGCCTCCCGTTGTTCTTCCCAGAGTACCCTAATAAACGAGGGAGAAGCCCTTCTCATGCGGTACATTGCTCTCCCAAAACTATCGCGTCTGGTAGGTCACTATGGCAACTCACTAAAGTTGCTCCAACAGAAATATCTGGAGCGGATTGGCACTGTCACGATCCTGGCCTGACCGTCACCTCTGTAAAACACGCCAGGGCCGGAACCTTGCGTCGTGTGACACCTCAGCGCCAGCCCGCGTTCGCCCCCAAGCCCACTATTGTCGTCCAAGTACCCCACCTTAGTATAGTCGACCAGTATTTCCGTGTCAATACTTTGAATCTCCCCTAATGATACATTGGTGCAATTCTCACGGAACACCAGATGCAACCCCGAGGCAACAATAGTGTTCTAACCTGCTGGATCATCAACTTGCAAATGCCACAGTGAACATGTCGGATTGGAAACTACGACTTCCAACCCACGCTCGAATGCACACTTTTTGCTCCCCTATGGCAAGTCTTTTCGGTATCTGGAAGTAAACCGTGTGAGTCTCAACGTCGCTTATCACATAAGTAGGCAAGGCCAATGTGTCCAGCCAGTTTCCCCTAATGAAGACCTGTACCCTTTGCAGTTGCGATGGCTGCGATACCCTAAAGGTCACTACCACCGCCAAGTTTATGTCATGGGTGGTCTCACTAAGACCGCCAATGGCTGGGTTCCCGCCCGAAAGCAGCATATATCTTTGAACTTCGACCTCCAGAGAGCCTTGTTCCCGGTCCGCCAATTCTTCATTGGGCGGCCGAAGAATTTGTCGTGTTACCCTGCCTCCAGGCAACACTCTAACCTTGTCACCAGTGTCTTCCTGCATTCCATCGGGGAACTTACCTCGCAATGTTAGCTTCGTAAGAAACACCCGGACGAAAGTCGCTGCTACACCCGCCGCGTAGTGTCTCCATAGAGCCCTCTGTTCAGACGCGCCCAAGCCTGCTCCGTCAGACGTCAAACCGGGCACGTCAGAAATACCACGTATCATCAGGGCTCCGATCGACTGCTTTGACTGAGTAAGACGTATCGCTGAACCTACGCCAGTACCCTCCATCTCGATCGCGTCGGCTTCAGGAATCCCCTTCCTCAGATCCTGAACAAGGGGATAGTTAAGGTCGTCGACAGTTGCGTTGATGGAAACTACATATCCACTGTCTACTTTGGGAGTTCGCTTTTCTTCCGGCTTCGGCCAAGCTATCCCCACGTTATCCACCCATTCCGGACTCATTTTAGCTATGAGCTCCGCGTGTTCTAGCAGAGTTCTGTCAGGCCTCCAATCTTGGTCAGGCCTTCTCTTGAAGCTCCCGCCAATTATTTTCCCGACCACGCCATACACATTGCTGGCGATTATAACGTCCCCATGACGAAATTTACCATCTGGAAAGCCTCCAGCGATACCGACGATGAGCACCCACCTGGGTTCAAACGTTGTGATAACCTGTTGCAATGACGACGCGGCGTTCTCCTGATATTTACCCACCTGCACACAGACTACCTGGAACTTCCCAATTTGGCCTCGCTTGGCGGGGAGGAGTTGATCTATAGGATCGAATGAATGGCCTAGTTGGCTAGCCATCGCAGCCCATTCCTCAGGCAAAGGGCACGCGAGCAAGAAGTCCACTGAGCTATGATCACTGCTCATAGGGACACCTCCTAATGTTCGCTACGCTACTGGTGGCCCAATCCTACATGTGGCCTGGCTCCGAGTCAAGAATCCTGGCCTGGAGTGCGTCTCACCATTCGATGACAAAATACCCAACTGGAGCGGCGTCAGTAGTTACCTCGTGCCCAACTGCATTCACCCTGATGGCGATCTCAGCGGCAAACCGAGAGCCCGATGCAGTTGTGGCTGACCGCACGTGGGGCTAGTTAGAAAGTCCCCTTCGTCTTCGGATCAGCCATATCTTCCTCTGCCGCATGAAATAGTCGATTGCGGCAATTATACTCTCTCTGGCCTGCGGCTTCATCACCTCAACCACTACAACCCCCTGCCTCTGCCCAGCCGCAACGCACAAACTGCACGATCCCGCAATGCTCCAACAGCGTCGCATCGTGCGCACTGCTGTAAACGAGTCGTATTCCGGCGGCACCGCAGAAACCGCACCACACCCGACCGTCTCCGGTCCTCTTGCACCTCGGCAATACCTGAACCATCGCCCGGCCGTTGATCGTGACCACGCTGTCGCTCATACGTTGCAGCCACCGCAGGACACACACGTCGTCGGGATCGCTTCTCTTGTGCCGCTTATCTTGGGACACCTGCAATGTTCGCAGTCGCACAGTTCGTCGGCCGGGCGGCGTCTCCCCGACCATACGAGCGCCCGCTTTGGTATCTCCCAAATCCGACCGCCAAGAGACTTTAGCTCGGACTCACGGAAGTAACCCCACTTCTCCTCGAAGCCCTGCACGAACCCGAAGTACAAGACATCGGCGTCTGTCTTCTCAGTGATCTCGGTTGCAAACCAGTACCAGCCGCCGAAGCTCTCGAAGCCTTTGATGACCTCCTCGCCGTCGATGTACAGCTTTCCATCTTTGTCCTCAAACTTTGGCATTCCTAACACGCTCCTTAGGCGACCTTCTTCGAGGCCACCTCTACTTGCGTGCTTACTTCTTGATCGTTGCCCCCTGCGGGGGCCAGGGGCGGAGTGGGGGTATTGGCCTTGATGGTGTGAACGCACAATATGCCTAGCTCGACGAAGGAGAGCGGCTTATGTGCGTTCAGCACGACGCATGGAAAGGCGACATGGGAAACAGCAGGTTTCCGGTAGCTCCAAGCTATTCAGTTGTCCGACCGCAGGTCGACACTTCGACATCGCTTCTCTTCTCACTGATCCTTTTGGCCGCCATCTGCACGTATTCCGGCTTGAGGTCCACGCCCCCGAAGTTACGGCCAAGCGCGGCTGCCACAACACCGACTGTTCCAGACCCCATGAACGGGTCGAGCACCAGCGCGGGCGCAATTTCCGAACCTGAGCATTGGCAGGTAGCCTGCCATCCCAGGGTGCGCGTCGTCCTGAGTCTTCTCACTTCATAAGGCCGGGCAGCACCCCCCAGAAGCGGCACGCCTTTTCGAGTCATGTTGTTGTTCCCCCGGCCAGCGTCCACATAAGAGACGGAAACTTTTCGGCGCCGGGGAGCGCCACATGAAGAACAGCATCCTGCCTCGCTGCTGCCAGTCAGGATGCACCGCCTTGCCAGCGCCTCCGGAAACGTTGCGAAATGCGCACCAGGAAAGGGCTGTGTCGGAATGGTCCACACGCTACGAATGTTCCTGCCCCGACCGTCGTCCGACCACGGTACGCAGCTCGCGATGTGGCGGTTCGTTCTCGACCGCTCCCCAAGTTTGGCAACGAAGCGCCGAACATTCCCGCTGCTTTTGTCCTTCTCTACGACAGGCTCCCTGGCAGCCTCCTGGTCGAACAGATAGGTCGCGCTTTTGGTCAGCAAGAAAACGTACTCGTGCGCCTTGGTGGGTCTGTCGCGCACGCTCTCCGGCATGGGATTCGGTTTTGCCCAAATGACATCGGATCGAAGCCACCACCTGTCCGCCTGCAAAGCGAACGCAACACGCCAGGGCATACCCACAAGGTCCTTCGGCTTGAGGCCGGAACCTTTGCGGTTGTACGGCCTGAGATAGGTATCGCCTTTCTTCCCGTCCCTGAAGTCGCCGCCAGGAGAACCGCTGCCCGCGTAGCAGTCACCCAGGTTCAGCCAGAACGTCCCGTCGCTTCTGAGAACCCGCCAGACTTCCCTGGCCACCTCGGTGATGTGCTGGACGTACATCTCCGGTGTATGCTCCAACCCAAGCGATCCTCGCCACGCAGTGCAGAGCGAGCAGAAAGCACTGGGTTGTGGCGCACACGCGGTAGCATGGACCTTGCCAGGATCAAATCGGCCTCCACTGTACCAACCGTTCGTATTTCCTCCGCTTCCTAACTTCGTGGACGGAGGCTTACCATTGCCCCATTGATGAACGCATCCGGCATCGCCTCCCCAAACGCTCGGCGGCAGACCGTAATCGCGCAACCCCCAATACGGCGGGCTGGTTACCACGCAATGGACGCTTCCATCTTTGAGAGGGAGGTGACGAGCGTCACCGACATATAGTTGGCTCCGGAGCAAGGCAATCCCTTAGAGAATCGGCCTGACAGCAGAAAGCCCTTGCGGGGAGGGAAAGCCGAGCACAGAAACTGTGGGTGTCGGCACCTACTCAATAGCGTTCATCAGGCCAACATTGTACAATCGATGACGATGACAATTGCTAAGCAAGCAACGTGCGGCCCGGTCGAAAGAGACGCCCTCATCGAGTATCTAATGGCTACGCCGGTTCGATGGGCGGCTGATCTCATACGGGGTGGCGCTCAACTATCAAAGGGAGAAGTCAACTCTCGCGAGTTCCTTGGATCGCTTGAAACTATCTTTGAGAACCTGGGCGGGCGTCACCCCCGAGGCGTGGACGGCAGAAAGCGATTTCTGGTTCGAGAGGTCCTTCCTGCCCTCCAGGACCCCCAATGCACGGACAAGGCTTCGTTGGAAAGGCTCTTGCTCTACATGAAGCTCGACGCCGCGAATACCCTGGAGATCAAGATAACTATCGTCCAGTAAGGCGGTGAACTCATGATTGTAGACGGGAACAAGCGGGCCGCTGCTTGCTACGAAAGACGCCGGACCGCCTCCTTCGGCAGGATCCCAGTGTATGTCATCTCTTTGTGACATAGGGGAGCGTCAAGTGGCTAAGGTCCTCCAGTACGGTTCGAACTGTGATGAACGGCGCGCCTTAACTCTCCTGACCGGCTAGACGGTGCTGCGACGCCCATTGGAAAGGCGCAGACCGTCGACCAATAACTACATCGCGTGGGGCAAGTCGGTAACTTGAAGCATCTGAGCTTGTGCCACAGCAGATTTCGAGTTCCAGTCAGCTAAAAAGTGCTGAATTGTGTATTTCAATCTATGGTTCCTATTCGGTCCTTAGAACTCTGTGAAGGAGAATGCTTATGGACGCAGCAAGTGCTCTCAAACTCTTTAATGAGAAGGCAAAGAAGTTAGAAGGCCTCAGCTTCACAAAAATGCTGGCTGAACAGAAAACAGGCGTCACGCTCTCAGGGAAACAAGGGCATCCTTTAACCATAGAGCGCTCCGGCCCCGGCGATGAAGCCATAGATGCTTTCGTACTTACACTGAGATTCTTCGTCCAGGACAACGAAAGTATATCACTGAGGAATTTCGCACATCTTTACGCGGGTCTACCTGTTGATCAGGAACTGATTGACAACTTCAACGCTGCCAGGGACGCCTTGAACAGCTTTCTCGACAACAAGCCGCTCGTCGTTGTCCTTGATGAGATCGACAAGGCCCAGCCCAAGGACCAGAGCTCCATCCTCTACACGCTTTCGGAGCTTGAGAACGCAGGAGTCGTTTGCATTTCCAACAGCCGCGCGACCCTTCTGTCTCTTGATGACAGGGTGAAGTCGCGGCTGAACTCAGTCTTCATCGGCTTCGACCCGTACAACAATGATGAACTTCGACGCATCCTCGAGGCCAGGGCAGGGCACGCGCTCTTTCCTGGCTGTTTTGTGCCGGAGATTCTTGACCGGATTGCCGGACTTTCTGGTGGCGATGCCCGTGTCGCAATTCAAACGCTGAGACAGGCCGCGCAGCTAGCCGAGGTCCAGGGCACCCGCACCATCGCTGCTGACCACATCGAGCACGGCGTTGTCACCGTGCGCACCCTGCGGACCCAGTATGCCCTGAACAAGCTGACTGAGCATCACCGCATACTGTTCACTATCGTCTCCTCTGCCCGTGAGATCACGAACATCGCGCTGTGGGTAGCCTACATCGAGAAATGCAAGGAGACGAGCAAGACTCCGATTGCTGATCGCACGTTTCGGGCCTATCTGAATACCCTGGTCTCGCAGGGCCTCGTGTTGAGGGAGCGCTTGGCCGAGCCTGGCGCTCTGTTCCGTTTCCGGCCGTGCGCGTGAGTCGGCAAGGTCGCTTGCCAGCGGTTATTAGCCAGCGCGGGCGAATCTCTGCCGTGACAAAAGAATCGTCTCGTTCCGATGATGCGTCGATCAACTCGCTGGCATTGAGCATCCTCGCTCGGCTGGCAGCTAGGCTACCCTGCCAAGGGTGCGTACCCTTCCCGGTGGTGTTCAGCAGGATATGCCCTGAGCTTTGTATCAAGAAGTCCGAGGCCTGGGCTGTACTGAAGAGCCTCAGGGCTTCAGGCTCGATAGAAATCGTTCCGTTCCACGGGATCCGCATCAAAGGTGATCGGGGTTGAGGAAAGAGGACCTCGTTAATGAACTGAACGATCTGTTGGAAATGGAACACCCGATCAGCGTGTGGCAGTGTTTGCAGATCAGGAAATACGAACTCGAGGAGATTGTTTCAAAGGTGAGGCTCCTCCATGACTCCTCGCGCGGGTATTCAAGGAGCGCCGGCATTGACACTCCTGTGGATGACCAAGCGTATCGGCAGCCCCGTGCCTTAACGCAAGTCCAATACAACGCGGCTCCGACGCCGTACAGGCGTAGACCCAAAGGTGGGGACGGCCTATGAACGATGTCGGCGTGAAGAAATTCTCCACGATGAAAGAGCTTCTCGAATACATTGAAACGGAAGCGAAGAGGCGCGCTGCACAGCAAGCTTAAGCCTTCAACAGTTTCGTCTTCAGAATCTCTTCTACGCGCACCTCTATCATCTTGTCGATCATTTCGGGTGTCAGGAGTTTTAGCACCTGCTGCTCTCTGTCCTCCAACTCAAACAGACCCTTCACCGAGATCGCTCTGCTGCACTGGACACAAAAATCCGCACTTAGCGAGTTTTCAGTTTTGCAGAACGTGCAAACCGTAGTGCTAACGACCCCGAGGGCACGCTTCTCTCGCTGTTCGATTGAGTGCTGTTTCAATACATACTCCTCAACTTGCTTCTCTGCCAGGTGTTCATAGAATCTGAATGCCTTGCTTTCTACCGAGTGCCCTACGAGTTTCTTTATCATTATCTCGTTCCATCCAGCTTCGAGCAGATGTGTGATCCTGCTGTGCCGTAGAAGATAGGAGTACACTCGCTTCTCCATACCTAACTTTTTGGCCGTCCTCTTGAGAGTGACGTTGAATCCCTCCGGTTGTAGAAACTGCTTGGTTAGGTAGCTCACATAGCTTGACGGAAAGAGAGGCGCATTCTGATCGCGCCTCAATGGGTGGACGTTGAGCCAAGCCCTCAAATAGCGATCAGAGTCCATTGCGAAGATCGTCCTCGTGAAAGTCTTGCTCTCCCGCAAGAAAATCCTTGTGTACCCTTCTGTGGATTTGAGACTTCCAACAGTAAGGGTGAGCAACTCCGATGGTCTTGCTGCGGTTTCATACGCAAGCGCAAAAAGACATTTGTACATCGGACTGTGGACCGCGTTAACAAGTTGTTCCACTTCATCCTTGGTTAGCAGGTCGTTGTAGGTGATATCGAATTTCCTCGGCCCGTTTCTTTTCGTCTTGATCCAACGATATTTCTCAGGATTGAAGCTGTCACCCAGAACAAATTTCAGGAGTCGCTTCACCGCAATCTTGTAGTCATTCATTGTCCATGCCGCAAGACCTCGCGCGGTGATTTGCGCGAGTGCCGCCTCAATATCTCGGTTGTCGAGGTCGGCGTAGTCTTTCTTCATGGCAATGGTGAGGTCGCGTAGGAGGATCAGATACTTCTTGATGCGGCCAAGAGAGATGCCTTCGGCGCGGAGCCTCTGTGCAAAGGCTGCCAGGGTCTCTGCGTTGTTGGGCGAGATTTCCGGCATGACGCGAATCTGGCACAGCACACGCTCGTAATCCTTGTTGCTCCTATAGAACGAATCCATGCAATTACATGGGTCAGTCTGCTAATAAAAGATATACACTTGTTCAAAGCCTCAGGCGAGAATTGAACTCGCGACCTTTACCTTACCAAGGTTTAGCGACAAACTTCGCTTGGAAATTCGTTAACGCTCTACCAACTGAGCTACTGAGGCGATTACAACCAGAAACAGACATTTCGTAAACTGAAGCATACCGATACACCATACGGTATGCTTCTAGCTGAACGTCTGTTTCAGTTTACTGTTTGTTTTCTCACTCTTAAATCTTATCGGATTATTATCAACCATATGAAAGTCCTCGTTGTAGGCGGCGGCGGGCGAGAGGATGCGATTGCACGGAAGTTCAGGGAGGAGCTTCGCGGCGCGATGGACGAGCTTTACGTTGCGCCCGGTAACGCAGGCACCGGCATAATTGCGCAGAACGTGCCTATAGAAGCCGACAATATAAACGCGCTCGCTGAATTTGCCGAAGAAAAAAGGATCGATCTTACTTTTGTCGGACCGGAAAAGCCTCTAGTTTTGGGCATCGTAGACGAGTTTAATCGCAATGGTTTGCCGATAGTAGGCCCGACAAAAGCTGCTGCAGAATTGGAAGGCAGCAAAATATTTTCATACCAATTCATGGAAAACTACGGAATACCGTGCCCGGAATCCTACGTGGCCGATACCGCGAGACAAGCTTTTGAACTGGGCAAACGATTTCTCAAGTCAGACGACATAGGTGTAATAAAGCTGGATGGCTTGGCTTTGGGCAAAGGCGTGGCGGTTTATCATAACGAAAAGGAACTCGAACAATCTATAGACGAGTTGATGGTCAAAAGTCCGTACAGAGGGCGTGCATTAATGCAAAAATTCCTGCCTGGCCAGGAAGCGTCTTTCATAATTTTCACAGACGGTGAAAATACCGTACCGACACCTCACACCAAAGACTATAAGCCTGTTTATAATAATGACAAAGGCCCGAACACGGGCGGAATGGGAGCGTATGCCCGCGCCCCTGTCATCACACCTGAAATCGAAAAGAAGGTGATGCGCGAGATAATAATGCCAACTCTAAACGGCATCAACCGGGAGGGCGCAAGGTATAGGGGAATATTGTACGCAGGCCTTATGATTGTCGACGGCGAACCTTATGTTTTGGAATACAATTGCCGTGGCGGCGATCCGGAAACGCAATCTTCGATACCCCTGTTAAAATCCAGCCTTCTTGAAATTGGTTATGGTATAACCGAAAATAATTTGAAGGGTGTAAATCCTGTATGGTCGCCCCAATCTGCGGTTACTGTTGTGTTAGCGTCGCAAGGCTACCCGTCCGACGAATACAGAAAACATTTGGATAAAGAGATATACGGCCTAGGCAGGAATGATGTGATGATTTCCCATGCCGGCACAAAAAGATTGCCGGATGGCAGAATCGTAACTTCGGGCGGCCGTGTTCTTGCCGTGACAGCATTAGGCAATGATACAACAGAAGCGAGAAACACGGGATATTCAGCGATCGGCCAAAAAAACAACGGAATTTATTTCGAGGGTATGTTGTACAGAACTGATATAGCAGCCAAACCTCTTCAAATCTAACCGCCTTTAGCCAAGGCGGCTTTCTTTTCTTTCTTGAACTGGGCCAATAGATTAGATAATTTCATAGTATGCCCGCAGAAGCCGCATTTCACAGAAAAGGGTTTTTTCCATTCCTCGGTTGTTTCTGCGCCTTTTACGCACATAGGGCACACATACTTCACTTTGGCGTCGTTGCTGTCTTTTGGGACCAAGACTTTTATCATACCTGTTACTTTGCCTTCGTCGTTCTGCAATTCTCTCGTCGTAAGGTATTTTACGTTGCTCAAACCAAAACACCTGCTAAAAATGCTATAATCGCTGTCAGCATATTTATTTTTATTAATTCGTCCGTTTTCGCCAGCCGCACCGCGTTTTTGCCGTTTTTAACAATGTTGAACAGCGCAACAAACGCCACAAGGGAACTTATCGTTATCAGCGCCAAGTAACTGATTGAAACCAATCCCAATAGATAAGGCACGGGACTGAGGATTATGAATATCGCCAGCGACGCTGCCGCCGCCTTCCTCGTTCTGTCTGCATCGAATCTGATGTAAGATGAAAAATGCTTCAGCAGGCTTATCAAGAAACTCGTCCTGTCTTTCATCTCCTCTGTTATGCTCTTCACCATGTCGCCCGCAGCGTTTGAAAAGAAAAGCAGCAACGCCATAAAATAGGCGGTGTACGAGAGTCCTGCAACATCCGAGCCTAAAATTACGGCAACAGACGCAGCCGCGCTGGTTATGATACTTCTTACGAAGCGCACGTTCCTGAGGTATTGGATATTAACCCACAAAAGTAACGCGGCCAAAGCGTAAAGCGACGCCGTATAAACGCTGATGCCATAGGAAACTGCAAAACCGGCTGCCAGTAAAATCGTGGAAATTAACAGCGAATTTCTCGATTCGCCGCCGCTCTTCCGGTAAATTTTTTTTATGATATTATAAACTTTATTTCTGGAAAATCCGCTGAACGTGTTTGCAGCCGCTGTCAGGAAAAACATGGACAACAGCGTTTTGGCCAGCTCCATTGTTACGTCCACCGAACCGGCCGATACGAAATAAGCGCTCGCTGACAGTATTGCAAAGAAAAAGAAATTCATAGGGCGTAAAAAATCTAAGCGTGGCATCATGCGTCACACTTTAATGTCCTTGTTCTTTAACCTCAGGAAAGCGTAGCCGCATCTCCTGCACTGGACCTTGCCGCCCGCTATTTTCTTCAGGTTTGTTCGCAGTTTGGCGTTGCAACGCATGCAAACGTAAACGTTCTTGAAAAGCCTCTGTTCGATCTCCGGGAATTTCTTCTTTGCCATGCCATATTTTAATTTCTTGGATTTAATAACATTAACATGGTATAAAATACCATCTATAAAGCACGTTTGATTCTGTCTTTCAAGTTCCGATTCAAATCGAAAAATCCCTCTTCGAAGAGTCTTCTGGTAGCGTCCGGCGGCATGTGAACCCTGTAATTGCCTGTCCTTCTATCCTGCCGGGGTCTTAGCCCTGTTACCCCAATTCCGGATATCATCCCTGTTAGATCTTCGGCAAATTGCCTAGAGCCTGTATATACAGATGATATGCGCTCCGTTTTATCGAAATAGGTAGCAGACGGCAAAAAATACATTAGAAATTCCAGCTGTTTAACCGGAGCCATCCCCTTTATTTTTTCAGGCACGCCTGAATGCAATGCCACATCGTCAGTCCTTGCCAAACCTATATAGTCTATCAAATATGACGCTAGTGCCTTTGAACAGATTATCAGGTAATGCGAATAGCCTCTGCTATTTTTATTTTCTAAAGGTTTGGTCCGGATATTAAATGCATCTTCGATTGCGGGTATGCCGGAATGTTCATAAAATCCCAATTCTTCATGCTGAAAATGAAAAATACTATAGCTGCCCTGATTAAACACAAAACTATATTGGGCAAGAATAACCCCCAAGGCGCGGGCTGCTTGTGCGTCTATTTCAATTGGCAGATATAGACCTCTCAGAATATCACGGGTGCTAAACCGTATGTCCGTAAATTCCTCCGGGTTGGAAGCAGTAAAGCCAAGATCTGTAACAAGCTGTTCGGTGCTGCCAAAATGTTTCCTTAACCTTTTCTCACCGTTTAGCGCAGCGTTCTCTGTAGGCGCACCGCAAAGCTCAGTGATATTTTTACCTGTTACTAGGATAGGCCTTCTTCCTCTGGGACCTTGCTCAAGAGGTCTCCCGGATACATAAAAATCAGAAGCATCCGCCAACAGCCTGGCAGCCATTTTGTAGTTTTCGGGCTCGTTGTGACATCCTAGGTCTGCAAGTCTTTCTGCGGCCTCATTTTCAGGAATACCCAAGCCTTCGGATATTATGCGTTCCCATATTCCCATACGTTCCTGGTATGGTCTTCCCCAGCGTCCCTGCAATTCGGGCGGATAATATTTTATATAACCCATACGGTCTTATGTAAAATAAAACTACTTAAAAGTTTGCAAAACTTTAAAACCTCATCGACTTCAGATTCAAGTATATAAGATTCAAAACTTCAACGCTTTTAAGTTCCTTATTCTTGCTTCTGTGCTTGGGTGCGTGGACAGCAAATTAATTAGAATATCCCCGCTGAAAGGGTTTATTATGAACATGTGCGACGTGGCAGGATTGCCTTTGAGATGAACGTGTTTTGATGCATCGGAAATTTTTGTTAAAGCGCTTGCCAGGCCGCTTGTTTCTTTGATTAGCGCAGCTCCGGTCCGGTCTGCTGAAAACTCCCTGCTGCGTGAAATCGCCAACCGCACTATTGTAGCTGCCAGAGGCACGAAAATTATCATTAAAACGAGACCGATTGGATTGCGATTCCGATCACGTCCGCCGAAAAGCGCGCCGTAGTAAGCCATCTGGGCTATGAATGCCAAAGCGCCTGCGAACGTAGCGGCTAGCGTGGAAATCAGTGTGTCACGGTTCTTAATGTGCGCGATTTCATGGGCCAAAACGCCTTTGATTTCATCATTATCTAAAATGTCCATCAAACCTGTCGTGACTGCCAAAGCCCCGTTTTTCGGGTCGCGGCCGGTTGCAAAGGCGTTGGGCGCTTTTTGGTCAACAATGTAAATTTTCGGTTTTGGTACGCCTGCCTTCTTTGTGATTTCTTCCACTATTTTGTGTATTCCGGGATTTTGAGCTTTGCTTACTTCCTTGGCGTTGTACATCTTCAGAACAATTTTATCAGAATACCAATAGGCCAAAAAGTTCATAGCTAGGGATAAGACCAACGCAATCGTCGCGCCGCCGCTGCCCCCCAGGTAATAACCGACGCCTAAAAACAGGCCTGTCAATAAACCTAACAACGCCACGGTTTTTATTGTCTCGAACATACAAAGAATGAATTGAATAGCTATGATATAAATGTTATCGCAGCCTTTCAACGTGTCTAAACATCGTCCGGGCAACCGATTTTGGCGTTTTCCTGTAAGTGTCGATCTCAATGCACTTTTTACCGTGAATGTCCAAAGCCTCGCCCAATATCACATTCAATCTTTCCGCCTCAAGGTTTTCCTCGATTTTTCCGCCATTCCATCCACGGTTTTCCATCCGTTTTCTTAATTCGCCTATATTTGCGCGCAAAACAAAAACAACGTCGCCTTTGAAATAATGCGCAAGGTGGCTTTCAATTATCAAATCTTGGTTGTCCTTAACCTGCTCAGAAACGAATTTATTCAGTTTGCGCATATCCACATTTTTGGATTTTCTTTTTTTGTCAACAGAAGACCATAACCCGCGCCTTAAGATTTCAGTGTTGATGTGGAGCACCTTGAATTTTTTGCCCGTTTTCCTGTCAAGCGCCTTTGCCAATTCATTGGAAATTCTGGTCTTTCCTGTGGCTGGCGTGCCTGTAATAATGATTATCATACCAACACTCTGCCTCAATCCTTTATATTTCACGCACCCTTCTTCATATTGACCAGCCATGCAGGAAAAACAGTTTGAAATGTGGACCGAAAAACACAGGCCCAAAGATTTTTCTGAATTGGCCGGCCAGGAGCAGATAACGAAAAGGCTTGCTGAATTCGCCAAAAATAAAAATCTGCCGCACATGATGTTCGCCGGTCCTGCCGGCTGCGGCAAAACAACAGCAGCGCTGGTAATGGCGCGCTCTTTGTTCGGCGATTCGTGGAAGCACAATTTCCTTGATCTCAATGCGTCTGATGAACGCGGGATAGACGTAATTCGCAACAAAGTAAAGGAATTTGCAAGGACAAAATCGCTGGGCAGCGCGCCTTTCAAGCTGGTTTTCCTCGACGAAGCCGATGCATTGACAACGGAAGCTCAAAACGCGTTGCGCAGGACAATGGAAAATTACACGAACACCGCCCGTTTCATCATAAGCTGCAACTATTCCTCAAAAATCATCGAACCTATACAATCGAGATGCGCTGTTTTCCGCTTCAAACCGCTTGCCGCAGATCATATTGAAAAACAACTGTCCAAAATAGCGGCCAAAGAGAACCTGAAAACAACCAAAAGCGCGCTGCCGGCTGCTGCCAGCCTGGCCGAAGGCGACATGAGAAAGGCAATAAACATTTTGCAGGCCGCTGCCGCAGTCAAGGATGAAATATCCGAGGACGATATTTTCGAAATCGCGTCGAGCGCGAAGCCGAAAGAAGTTGAAGAAATGCTGGCTAATGCTGTTAATGGTAATTTCAAGGCCGCCCGTGAAAATCTGAAAAAATTGGTTATCGAACAGGGCTTATCCGGAAAGGATGTAATTTCCGAACTCCACAGGCAGGTTTTCGATCTGGATGTGGCGGAAAAAGCAAAAATCTCAATGCTTGAAAAAGTCGGCGAGTGCGAATTCCGCTTGTCAGAGGGCTGCGACGAAATAATACAGCTTGAATCGCTTCTCGCCCAGTTTGCGCTCTATTCAAGATAGAAACCTGAATTAACCAGCGAATGTAAATCTTTAATACGTCTTTTATCGAATAGCGAAAGGCATATAAATAGGATAAAAGATAGTTTATATCCAGAAACCGAACGCCGGTTTAAAGGATACTTGGTTCGCATGACATCAGGTGAAATGAGCAGATTTTTCGTTTTGTCCGAATTGATTACAAATTCCTCTGTACATTGTGTCAGATATCATGCCGCGAAAGAAGCAAGAATACTGAAGTCCATTTTATCCGGCGCGGGAATCAGAGTGGAAGAGTCGCATGAACGCGTCGCCGGGACCGGAATCATTAATCGCTATGCTCCGCGCATGATAACCGCGTACGGCGCGCCGGACCAATTTTCGATGTATTCTAAACAGATAGGCAACACTGTAAACTTCTATCACCTGAAAGATTAACCTTTTAAATCTTTGATAGCATGGTCATTTAACAGATCACTATGGCAGATCAGGAAAACATTTCCAGGCTTAGACAACGGCTTATAGAGTCTTTGTTTAATTGGGACGTGTTCGAATTCGATACGCGCCTGTCGCCGGACTGGGTAGTTCACCCATTTTTCATGAGGCTGGGAAGGGCGCTTGGAACAGGAAAAAGGTTAAGAACGCTGCGCGATGTTTACAGACAATTGGTTCTGGATAACATCCGCGAAGATCCTGATTTCGTTTACGGCCCAGCGTATAAGGGCATCCCTCTAGCAGCGCTGACAGCAATGGCTATTGGCGAAGACGATTCAACCAAACCGGTCAGCTACGGCTTTAATCTTCCGGGAGGCGCGACAAGAAGGGTACAAGATGTCATAACCGATGGAAATTACATTACCGATGTAAGCTCCACATTTCGTGCATGGGTGCCGTTTAGTGAAGTTGATAATTCCAAAAAACTGAGAGAATGGGCAACATACGCTGCGCAGACGTGGCACCACAATTACAACGTGGAACCTCACCACAGGAACTTAGGCTTTAACCTGATCCTGGGAGACGGCTCGGCAATACCAGCCGCGGCAGCGCTTGCCGCGGAACTGGCAGCAAGTTATGACATAGATCCGTATTTCGCTATCCCGCGCCGCACAGAAGAAGCTGTCAAAAGGGCGGCAGACACTTTCCGCAAGACCCTACCTATTTTAAATGGCGACAGGGAAAAAGCCCGCGCGTACGCATCGGAAAGGCTTTTCGTCGGCCGTGTGCCGGACCATGCCAGATACCTGCTAGTTTCTCCGCACAAGGAAGAGAGTGCTAAAAAACCCGTTGAATATGAATTCGGCGCGCCGATGTCGGAAGGGTCTAAAGTTGTGTTGGTCGACGACTCAAAAATGACCGGTCGCACAACAAACTCCATGGCAACCAGGCTTCGCCTGAAATATGAAAACCTAAACTTTTTGGGCGGATTTTACGCTGTAGACATCCAGGAAGTGCCTCCAGACGCAAGGATGGAAAGGGGGAACGCCGCGCTGACCAGAGATATGCTCCGGATCAGCCTGCCCATGACATCCCTGTTAACGTCCTGGGACATTGCAAATTATCTGTACAAGATAGACAAGATGTCCGAACAGGCCTACCAGAAAGCCGTCGATGCGAGAAAAAGGTACGGGATGCAAATCTAATTTAAACTAGTTGCTTATAAACTGTACTTCTTCCTGAAATAAGTCCTTATGTTGTCCATGTCCCGTTCTTTCATCCTGTCTGCATTCGGGTATTCTGAAGGCACAGCCTGCGGCCAGTCGATGTAATAAAGCTCGCCTTCATCTGTCACCATGATATTGAACTCCGAAAAATCGCCATGCACCCACTTTTCTGCCGCTTTTTCGTAATCCTCGATTATCACGTCAAAAACATCAGCCGGGTCTTTCAAAACAACCTTTGCCAGGATTTTCGCAGGAAGGGATTTTTTCCCGATAAATTGCATGCACACAGCGTGCCTGTTTATGCCGTACGGTTCCGGAACCGGTATAACGCCTTTCAGGTCCGATAAAACCCTGAACTCTGTCTGGGCTTTTGCGCGCGGCACGTTTATCTCATATTCCTTTATGCCAAGTTCCTCAATCTTCTTTTTTACTGCGATCCACGAAAAGGATCTTTTTATTTTCAGGAATTCTTTTTGGTTATATCGGTTCATTTTAACTGCGGCAAAACCGCTTTCTGTTTCCGCGGATATTATCACGGATTCCTTGCCCGTACCTACGACAGACCCAATGTTCGTTATCACGCTGTGCTGTTTGAAATCCCATAAAGCCAGCGCGTCAAAACCCGTTTCCGCCACTTTGGCCGATGTCCCGGACTTCTTGTGGGTAAGGTAAGAAGCGTACCCCATCCTGTTTAATTCGGAAATCAGGAAATTGGTTTTCTTCATCGGAAACGGAAGCCTGGAACCAATCTCGTCAAGAGGGGCGTACTCATATTTTTTATGAAGGCCTTCGATAACACGGAGGATTGATATGTGGTCTTTGTTAATTTTCATTTACCATCCTCTCCAGTATGCCCTCGATTTTATTTTTCATTTTTTTATCCGCTTTGACAGCAACAACGCCGCGGAACCACAAGCCGTAGACTACAAGTGAATTGGCCGTACAGTATTTTATCGCAGGCAGCACAGCCAGATCTTCTTCGCCCCTGACATCTATCAGTGTTCTTTTTTTCATAGATTCTTTTACAGCCGCAACCAGTTCACTGGATATTGTGGAAGGCTTATTCTTCACCCTGGTTTTTGCGCCGGAAAACTTCACGCCCCAATGCATCTTTTTTCTCCTGGTTTTCCTGTCTATGACAGCAACATCCGGCATCACGCCGTTGATAATCAGCTCCTTTGAGCACACATCGCCGACTGCTATAAGTTTAGTGTATTTCGTCCTTTTCAAGTACGCCAGAAGCGATCGGGTGTTTGCGAAAACCCTGCCCAAAGGCCTCCGCAACTCCTTTCTCATGCGCTTCGGCAGTTTATACATAAAGTCAGTTGTTTGTTGTGAAAAATAAGCTTAATAACCCGTTTTTACAAAATTGAACAATAATCGGTATTTTGTAAACAAATACCAAAAGGGTTTTTGGGGTTCTCAAAGACCTCACAGGAAATCAAAGGATTTCCTGTGCACGAAAATCTTCGGATTTTCGTTGTTTTACTAAAAAAGGGATTTGATATGATAGAGAAGACATTGATTTTGATAAAACCCGACGGCGTGCAGCGCGGATTAGTAGGGGAAATACTGGGCCGTTTCGAGCGAAAAGGCATGAAAATCGTGGGCATGAAAATGGTGCACATAAACAGGGAATTCGCCGAGGAACATTATCCTAAAGACATGGCAAAGCTTTTCGGAAAGAAAACGCTTGAAGGCATCAAGGAATTCGGCTTGAACACGGCAAAAAGCGAAAAAGAGCTTGGAGAAAAAACCTGGGAAGACCTCATAAATTTCATCACCGAAAGCCCTGTAGTTGCAGTTGTCCTAGAAGGCGTACACGCAATAAAAAACGTACGCATAATGACCGGTTCTACGTCGCCGCACGAAGCTTCACCGGGCACAATTCGCGGTGATTACGCCCATGTAAGCATGATTTACTCTTCAGTAACAGGGACAGGCGGCCGCAACGTTGTTCATGCATCCGGGTCTGTTGAGGACGCAAAGCGCGAAATCGCACTGTGGTTCAAACCGGAAGAGATTCACGAATACAAACGCGCCGATGAATTCCATACCACAGGCAGGTAAACGCCTTTTTATTTTCTGCCTGTGAAAGGTTTTCTATGCAAGGCAGATTGATAGCGATCGAAGGCTGCGACGGTTCCGGCCTGTCAACGCAAACAAGGCTTTTATGTGAATGGCTGCGAAGCAAAAACCTTGAAGTGCTTCAAACAAAAGAGCCTACGGAAAATTTCATCGGAAAGACGATAAGATCCGTCCTGCGCAAGGAAATTGTGACGGATCAAAAGACCTTGCAACTGCTTTTTTGTGCCGACCGCGGGCACCATTTGGAATCCGAAATAATTCCGGCGCTGAACAACGGAAAAACCGTGGTTACCGACCGCTACATAATGTCAACTCTTGCATTCGGATCGATAGACGTGGATATGGAATGGCTCAAAAAACTGAATGAAAAATTCCCGAAGCCGGATCTGACAATAATCATCGACGTACCGGAAAGCGTGTCCATAGAGCGCATAAAAAAATCAAGGCCAAACATAGAATTGTTCGAAGAAACTGAAAAACTTAAAAAAATACGCGGAAACTACAAAAAGCTTTCTGTCGAATTTCCAAACACTGTTTTCATCGACGGTACAAAAACCGTGGATGAAGTTTCCGGGGACATAAAATCCGCGTGGAAGGTACATTTAGCTTAAATTTATAGCGGCACTATAACTACTTCTAATGGTGCAAAAAATGATCCGCCAACCGATTGTAGCTGTACTGGGCCATGTAGATCACGGCAAAACTTCTTTGTTAGACCGTGTCAGAGGCACCGCTGTTGCAAAATCCGAGGCCGGCGGCATAACCCAGCATGTCGGGGCTTCGGAAATCCCGTTCGACGCTATCAGAAAAATCTGCGGCCCTTTGCTTGAACGCATGGGTATCGAACTGTCGATACCCGGTTTGCTGCTGTTAGACACGCCGGGCCATGAGGCTTTCATCACTATAAGGAAGCGCGGAGGTTCCATCGCAGATATCGCAATCCTGGTCGTCGACATGCACGAAAGCCTGCAGCAGCAGAGTTTTGAATCGCTTGAGATATTGAAGCATTACAAAACGCCTTTCATCGTTGCCGCTACGAAGCTCGACAGGATTTCCGGATGGAAGCGCAACGAGAACACTCCGTTTATAGAAAGCGTTGAAAACCAGCCTTCAATGGCCATCGACGAACTGGAAGAAAAAATTTACAAAATTGTTGGGAAGTTGTCGGAACACGGTTTCCAATCGGAAAGATTCGACAGGATAACCGATTTCACAAAACAGGTTGCCATAGTTCCGGTGTCCAGCTCGTCGGGTGAGGGCATCGCCGACCTTTTGATTACGGTAGCCGGCCTGACCCAGCATTTTCTTAAAGAAAGCCTGAGAGTTTCGGAAAAAAACGGCGAGGGAACAGTACTGGAAGTAAAAGAAATACGCGGCCTTGGAACAACCATAGACGTAATCCTTTACAACGGCAGTATCAGCAAAAACGATTTCATAGTCATAGGCGGCAAAGATCCTATAGTAACAAAAGTAAAGGCCCTGTTAAAACCGCCGGCACTGATGCAAATGGGCCTTGAAAAGAATTTCCTGCAGGTGGACTCTGTAAATGCTGCAGCAGGCATAAAAATATCCGCGCCTGGGTTGGAAAAAGCTGTTGCGGGCAACCCGCTGCTCGCAACTTCGGATAAGGATGAAATAGAAGCGCTGAAATCCGTGGTTCAGAAGGACGTGCAATCGGTTGAGTTCTCCAGCGATGAAGAAGGTCTTATAGTTAAAGCGGATACTTTAGGATCCTTGGAAGCGCTGGTTAAAATACTCAAAGACTCCGGCATACCTATAAGAAAGGCTGAAGTGGGGCCTGTCACAAAGCTGGACGTCATGGAAATTTCCGCTGCCGCAGGCTTCAACAGGGCCGTAATAGTATTCAACAACGAAATACTTCCGGAAGCGGAGGAACTGGCGAAGACCCAGGAGATAAAAATAATCTCTTCGAACATAATCTACCGGGTTGTCGAAGAATACAAAAAATGGGCCGAAGAGCTGAAAAGAAAAACGGTTGAAGAAAGGCTTTCTAAAATAACAAGGCCGTGTGAAATTCGCATCCTCCCCGGTTTCGTGTTCCGCGATTCCAATCCCGCAGTGTTCGGCGTGGAAGTTTTGGCCGGCACATTAAAAACAGGATATTCCATGAAAAGAAAAGATGACAACAGAACCGTAGGCATTGTAAAGGAGCTGCAGGATCAAAACCAGAATATCGAATCCGCCGAAAAGGGCAGGCGCGTGGCCGTGTCGATGGAAGAGCCTACAATAGGCCGGCACATAAATGAGGGCGATATTTTGGTAACCGTATTGGGCGAGGAAGACCTCGAGGTTCTCCGGGCGCTTTATAACCATCTCCGGGATGACGAAAAGATTTTATTGGCCAATTATTAGATATATAAGTTTTCCGGCTGATTACTGCTTTATGTCAACCACTTACAGGGAAGAAGCCGTGGCCGCGAAACAGCTTTTACAGGAAGCAAAGATCCTGATGGGCCTGGAAGGCGTAGCACAAAGAATGCGTGGAACCACAGATTTTGGGGAGCTAAACGAATTTGTACAACTGTCAGAACCCGGTGTAATAGAAAACAGACGGCCAAGATTCCGTAAATTGGGTAAAATAACCAGAGAAAGAATCGAATCAATTTCAGAATTAAGAGCCGATGCGGTATTGTTTACGAGGATGTTTGGGTATAGGATCCCGAAAAATACAAAAGTGAGTAAACGGCCATACAGCATGCAATTTGCCCTGCCGGATGCAGCTTACAGGGATTTATGTACCTACATTCCTGGGTTAGCACACTGTGCGGATGTAGATGGTTTTTGTATGAGACCGTTAGTTGGCGGTTCGATAATTTTAGTCAGGAAACCCAGTTATACAAAATTAGAAAGGCACGAAGAGGTGCACGCATTCCAAAATCTTATGGAGGATGCGAAGTATCAACCTTTCATTAATGGCGCCTTACATCAAGACCTTCTTAGCGAAGAAGCCGCAGAATGCATAGCAGAAGCCGAGCACAGGTTTGAACCAGCTAGAGAACGAGTGCTTTTGCATACAAGTTTTTATTCACGATACGAAGTTCCCGGCCAAGATTTTAACGCGCTGGCACGCCGGATCCATGAACGCTACCCCTCATTGTCAGAAAACCTTATACACCAAAGGCAGAAAAACGAAGAAGCGTTATTGCAAGCCTATGATAAATCAGACAGAGAATTGAAAAAGCTGATAGGCTGGACTTTACATTTGCTCGAATTTCCGACTGCTGACAGGGTGCTGGGATCAATACCAAGCGTATACCAAACTATGTAAAAGCACTTTAATAACGATGGACAAATATTTACCATGATAACCGGCAACGGTAAAATGTTAATCGCCGTCGAAAACGGCAAAATAACAAAATTATTCTGGCCGACCGTAAACAATTTCCAGAACATGGCAGAATCGCGCCTCGGTGTTTTCTCGTTCGAGGAAAATTCCGTATCTTGGCTGGACGAATGGAAAACAACGCAGCAATACCTTCAGGATTCCAATATTCTTGAAACGACCGCAAAAAAAGGCCGCTTGACAATTTCGATAAAGGACTTTGCCCTGCCTCTGCAGGACTGCGTAGTGCGCATGGTTTCTGCGAACGAGCCTTCAGCCGTATACTGTTACACAAAAACGCAGCTGGGTGAAAACCAGAAAAAAGACTCTGTAATATTCGAGGGCAGTGTATTGCATAAGAACAAGAAAGCCGCATTGCGTATTTTCTCGCCCGACGAGGTCAAAGAGCATGACATGGGGGAAAATATAAATTTCGATTCGCCCCAGGAAAGGAACGCCGGCGAATCGTCCTCAATGGTGTCGTTCTTCACCACTCCGGCCAACAACGGTGAAACGCACAGCGTAAACATTTTCATTGCCATATCCAACTCCGTCAAAAACACCAACCGGGTAATGACCAACGCGCTCAACACAGAACCTTCCAAATGGCTTTACAAAACCCAGTTTCACTGGAAAAAATGGCTTGAACGTTCAAAATTAACAGACCCCAAAGGAAAGAGGGCCCTTCTGAATATGAAAACTCTCATGGATGAAAACCACGGAGGCTTCGCCGCGTCTGCGGCAGCAAGGTACTCATGGATACGCGACAGCGTTTATGCCGCCTACGCCTTTGACCTCGCCGGCTATCATTCCGAAGCCTCGAAGTTTTACGCATGGCTGAAAACCGCGATAACGAAACACAAGTACCTTTTGTTTGCGGACGGAACCGCGACCAGCAACAACGAAAAAAGGACGGACCAGTTGGCAACCGCAGTCTGGGGTATTTACTCCCACTACACGAAAACAAACGACGCCAAGTTTCTGACCAGCATGTGGAACACAGTCCGCTACGCCGCTGAAGAGTTGCAAAAAAACTTCAACCCCAAAACCGGCCTCATGTCGCCTTCAATGACCCCCTGGGAGGACAGCTTCAATGTGAATGCATACACTGCGTCAAGCTCCTGCTCGGCCTTCGGCGCCGCCGCTGCCATGGCAAAAAAACTTGGGCACGAAAATCTTTCGCAGGAGTGGCTTACAGTCGCAGAAAAATTGAAAGAATCGTACCTGTTCATGTGCTCAGATGAAACTTACCACAGGGCGTACAACGAAAAGGATGTAGATTCTTACATGTTGTCGATGTTGGTTCCATTCAACATGGCCGACACTTGGGCGGAAAAGACCGAAAAAACCATTGAAAAAATAGAGAAATCCCTTTGGGACAACGGGCTTAAGAGAAACTCCGCTTCCAGCAAGGCGTGTTTCGTAAGCACGGCCTGGCTTGCCTGGGTACACAAAAAATCCGGTAACATGAAAAAATACAGGATAATTATGGACATGATAAACGAAAATTTCACCGGGCTTGGCGTGCCGTCAACCGCGGCAGAGAATGACGTCTCCCTATGGCCCAATGCGATGTACGTTATCGCGAGAATGGATTAATCATGTATGTTGATGCAACCTCTTTACCCGGAGAAAAAATTATAGGAAGCTACGGCGGGATAACCCTCACGAACAGGCGTGTGATCGGCCACGAGAATGTAATCGATCTCGCGCTGGGAGGGCTCGGAAAAATAATTTCCAGGTTTTTGGGTTTTTCGTCGAAATCCGTCAGCGGTTCGGTAACGGAAATAAGGCTCGATAATATAGATTCCATAAAACTCACGCTAAACCGCAACGGCCTTCTTCTGAAAATAAGCAACCTTCTCTGGTTCGTGACCCTGTTTCTGCTGATAATGATCTGGTTAATCGCACCTTACCGTTCAATTTCCACGGCCTTTATCAGCGTAATCGGTTTTATCCTGAACTTGGTTACCCTGGGTTTTTTGTCGGGAGTGTTTGAACCGGTGCTCGAATCTTTGCTGTCGGTCGTTTCCGGCTCTTATGAAATTCCTATCATGACGTTTGCGGCTTCGGTTTCTTTTTTTGTAGTTTACGTCCTTTTCAAGACGATACGGCTGGAAATACACTCTGCGAAAAATTTCGCGTTCACAAATATCCTAGACCTATCAGTCAAAAGCGGTTTGGAACAGGCGCAAAAATTCGCAAAAAAAATCAGGGAAACCGAGAAAGATTGCATGAAACAGTGATGTTTATATCGGAACGACGCTTATTCCTATAAGGTGTTCTTTTGCCCTATATGGAAAACATTATCATAGCAAACGAATCCGTACTTCTGGAATCTCACCAACCCGAAGACGTACTTCACCGCGAAGGCCAGAAGCAGGTTTTAATCGACTGTGTCAAACCCGCCTCTTCAGGCAAACGTATACGCAACATCTTCCTTTACGGCCCGCCCGGGACCGGGAAAACGCTTTTGACCAGGTGGACAATGGCAGAGCTTGAAAAAGCCGCGAACCGTATCAAAACAATTTACGTCAACTGCTGGAGCCGGTCCACGGCTTATGCTGTATTAGGCGAGATACTCCATCAGGCCGAAATATTCGTCAGCCCGCGCGAGTCCATGCTCTCCATGACCAGGAAATTCGAAAACATGGTGAAAAGCCCGGAGAGGAAATTCATAATCGCGCTCGACGAGGTCGACCAGCTGGCGTCCACGGAAATTTTGTACGACGTTTCACGCAGCGGCGCGGGTCTGGTATGCATTTCAAACAACCCTTACGCGCTGTCGAATGTAGACGACCGCATAAAAAGTTCGCTGCAGGTGGAAGGCGCCGAATTTCCGGCGTACACGGCAGATCAGGTGGCTGACATAATCGGACAGCGCGCAAAATACGGCCTTGCGCCAAATTCGATACTGCGGGATGACGTCAAAATGATTGCGCGTATGTGCAACGGCGACGCGCGCGTAGGGATTGAAATGTTACGCAAGGCTGCCTTGATCGCAGAGAACGAAAACAAAAGGAAAATTTCCGCAGAACACATAAGAAAGGCCTTCGACGAGGCCAAGTTCATGAGAAAAAGCAAGTCCGAAGCAAGGTTAAACGACGACGAGATGGAAATATTGAAAATAATACGCTCCGAAAACCGCATCAACGCGACGCACATTTATGAAAAATATTCTGAAAAGGTTTCTTCGCCTGTCACAGAGCGCGCTGTGCGCAAATATCTTAAAAAGTTCTCCAAACTGGGCCTGATAGGGCACGAAGGCGACGTGCGCTGGAGGGAGTATTTTGCGGTGTAAACCCTGTGAACTACTTCACGTTTCGCGCGAAGCTTCCTGATTGTCTGCATTGAGAAATCCATAGGATTTCTCAAATAAAAAACCAACAGGTTTTCTATTTGTTTGCCAAGTTCGGCTTTACACAATACGTGGATGCGTGCAAATTCGTTATTGCGACCGTTTACGCCTGCGTGTGGACAATGAAATTCCCCATCTTGCGAAAGGGGACTTCTCGGGGACAAGGTTAAAAGCCGGGCTTTGCCAAAAAAGTAGGACTTAAACAGCCGCTTTTTGAGCAGGAAAACCTTTTGCCTAAAAAAGGGTAAGTCGCAGGGTTCTTAAATTTAACCTTAGTTAATTAGTTGAGAATTATATAATATTGGATGTGCACAAATGACTGTGGATCGTTTTATGAAAGTTTATTCGAATCTGCCTATAAAAATCAGGGATGAGATAGTTTTAGTATTAGACGGCAAGCCAATAAGCTGGAATGTAGCTTACAACGAAATAAAACATAACACTAAAGCGGGCGAAACAATAATAAGTAAATTAGTTGAGTTGGGTGTTATCTAATGGCCACCGAAATAACAAAGGATGAAATAGATATCGTGCTGGTCAGACTTAGAGCGATCCCAGAAAACGCTCTAATATCTATCGGTGGTCCCGAAGGGTCTTTATCCAAGGAAAAATTGATAGAGGAAGTTGAAAATCTTACGCCGTTGGGTAAACGAATCATAGAGATGCAAATGTTATATCTTAGATCGTTCAAAAAGGGCTGATCCAAATATTAATAACATTGCCCGATCATGATGATCTAACTCGCTATGCAAGTGCTTGGAGCGATGAAATACTTCTAAAGACCGCGGAAAGAGTCGGGATAAAACCGATAATATCAAAAGGTAAAAATGTTGTTAAATCTCAAGTAACTGAAAATATAACATCGAAAAATCCCAGATTTATTTTCTTCAATGGGCACGGTTCTGATACTACCATCGGAGGTTATCGGAATGAACCTTTGATAGTTCTAGGGAAAATGATAATTTATTGGAAGGCAAAATAGTTCATGTTAT
The DNA here is from genome assembly GCA_016195275.1 of Candidatus Aenigmatarchaeota archaeon. Lineage (GTDB taxonomy): Archaea > Aenigmatarchaeota > Aenigmatarchaeia > JACPZZ01 > JACPZZ01 > JACPZZ01. Next base: position 96,036 of record JACPZZ010000017.1, read on the forward strand.
CGCTTGCGATGCCGGAATGTCTCTTGGAAAGGAGTGTAAATCAAAGGCGTTTATCGGGTATATCGGCAACTTTTGGTTGTGTATGGATAGATTCAGCCTATCAAGACCGTTAGAAGATAAATTCGCTGCTCCAATAATGATTTCAGCATTAGAAGCACCTAACCAGCTTTTAAAAGGAAATACGCCCACAGCGAATCCAAATATACTGCAACAGAACTGCAATTGATTCTTCCGGTTCTTAACATAAACAAGCTCATGCAAGTGATATATGAAAAATCCGAAGGCAGAAAGGACTTTTAAGGCAAACCCTAAAAGCCAGTTAACCTTAAATATATGCCCTGCCTTCTCTTGTTTTGGGTTATTTATGAAAACGTTATATTTTCAAGACCTGTTCAGGGAAAATTTTGAAGCCGCGCTTGAGTGGGAACTCACGTGTCTTCAGGAAACAGGCCTTACAGTAGAACGGTTTGTTACCGCAGTACAGTATGCGAAATGGCTTGTTAATCGTGGCATGCGGCACGGTGTGGAATCGGTTACGGTGAAAGACCTTAACACCCCGTATAATCTATTGGGCGGATCGCACATTGCAAGAAGGAAGGACGGCCACGTGGAAATTGACACCAATCTCCACGGTCTTGTAGGGGTTAAGCAGTTAAACCCAAGAAATAGGAGGCTTATTGTGTATCCTGGCAGCTCTGAAGACGCCAAAAAAGTAGCAAGCACATTCCAGACGATAATGGCTGTTGATCTCAAACCTTTTGTGGATTTGCAGGCCAGAAGGCTTGGCCGCCCGTCCGTTAACGAATTACACGAACCTGTCCGGCTGCCTGACGGCAGCAGTTTTTTCCACGCTTACGAAGTGGGGATGCGCTATCGTGTGAACGTCCCACTCGGAATGATGCCTGCGCTTTACGCACAATCGAAGAAATCGACAGCCAGCTACAAATAATTTATATCGGAACTGTTTTCTTGTTATAGGAACTCCATCCACCCGAAACTGTGATAATGCCATAGGAACAATTATCATTGCCAACAAGGGAGCGCCCGGAAATAAGTTCCCCTTCCATTCGCATTTCCGCCTCCCAAGGGCAGGTTAGTTGCAAAACTAACCTGCCATCAAACTCATTGCCGCCCGGACGCGATTAAGGATGAAGGGAACTGGCAAAATTCCAGATTAGTTTTAGCAGTGGTGCCAATGAATCACAAAGGTGTTATTATCGAAGAGAGCCTGAAAAACGTTGTAATCTTGGATACAAAAATTGAAAAAGTTACAGGAACGCCCCCTTCGAAGAGTGCGGCGAATGCCATGCCTGAGGAACGATAATCTTATCGCCGTCCACTAGGGCAGGTACGAATATTTCTGGTTGGGTTGGCATGAGTTTCACTATTCTAGAACTAGAAGGGTTAAAGGTTTAAGTCTTATACTACCGTGTTTTTGGTTTCCATCTCCTTGTAAACAGATGTCTGCGGATAAAATCCTGCCCAAACATACCAGAAGCTGTGCGTTGCGTCAATGCGCTTTAATTTCTCGGTCTTCAACGGCCCGTCCACGGCAACGCCTTCATAGTTCCAGCTGCTTTTTGTTTTCATATCAACAATTTTACCGTCAACGGTTTCAAAATTCAATTCAGTCCCCCGCAAAACCCTGTCAAAAACTTTTACAGTATCAAGATCGCTGTCGTGCATTATCAGAAGCTTGTTTTTTCCGATCTGGTCATTGATAACGCCGTCAGACGTTACATTGCTTTTCGGATACGCTTTTGAACCTTCGTTAAAAGCCACGCCGTAGATTATGTCCTTCACAAAAAGCCTTCCATCCTCTTTCTTGGGAAAATACCAAGTTTTGTCGCTCTCCTCATAGCCGCCGTACGGGTCTGTGCCATAGTCGCGGTCAAAGCCCGTGTCCGATGACATAACCAGTGTGTCCGGATATTTCGCCTTCCACAAAGCCCACGTAGTCATTTCCGTCGGTATCTTTGTTAAATTTTTCCCGATGGCATCCCCGACCACAGCTTCGCCCGTAATCTGCTGCCAGTACGATCGTGTTTCTATGTCCACAAGAAGGTCGTTTGCGTTGTAAAGAAGTCCTGTTACCCGAAACGTGGCTTTTTTGCCCGAAATTCTGCCCTCATAAGCTATGGGTGTGCGGCAAAGGACGCAATATGTCATTGAAACGGGTTTGCCTGAAAAATTGTCGTTAACAACCTCGTGCAAGTTTAACATTTTCACAGGATACGCCTTAGTCACGCCGTTGTAGGCCATGCCAGCAACAAGGTCTTTGTCTTCCGGGTACGTAGCGCTGCCGGCAGTGATAAATTTAGGATTGTTTATCTCGGGTATCGCACCCTCGGGCAAAGGTGTGCTTATCTCGCTGATATTTACCAGGCTTTTCACAGAGCCTATGACCCTGGCCGGCGGGTAGAACTGGAAATAAGCGGAAAATGCCGCAAGCAGAATCAGCAGCGCTGCTAGGTAGAAAGACAGCTTTTTATTAGTCCCGTGTTTTCCCAACAAAGCCATGCTCTATTTTATGTACAGTAAACGAGAAATAGTTGAAAAAACTTGTCCAGCTTATTTATATTGCCCTGATTCCAATAATATCCTGAAAGGATATGTCAAAACACACAGCAAACTGGGCGTTGAACAGCAAGTTTTGCATATCCTACACTATCCCTAATACGGCAAGCATATCTGCTTGATCTGGGATGATTTCCTTTTCCGTTCCGTCGGGATGAATGACCAGAGATTTACTGTTTACGGATATAAGCGGGGTTTTTCGGGCTTTTTCTTGCCAGCCAACAAGTATAACCGGAAAACTCCGCTAAAAATTCATTTTGCGAGCATCTTCCTTCCCACGCTGCAGACTTTGTTGTATTTGCACGAGGCGCATGTCTGCTTTGAAATGGGCAGCCACTCGGAATCCATCATGGCAAAGCTTCGCGGCTTGGGCATTTCCCTGTTTTCGAGTATGTTGCCCGCGAGCGCCGTAAGCATTGGCATGTCGCCTGCCCACAAAGAAAGCTGTCTTCCCGAAACTTTGAATTCCGTGTGTTCCGGCGAGTTGAATTTCCTGAACCTTATAGACGCGCCGGCAACCTCGACCATGTCCCTGAACTTCGGATCCCTCGGAGTCATGAACGCATACGAAGTCAGCTGTATCCTGTGCATATCGTTCATTCCCAGGAAATTCGAACGTGAAAATTTGTCGTCCCTGATTATGACCGCGTTCTTTTTGCTTTCGTTATGCCCCATGAATTCCATTTCGTCTATCCTGCCCCGTATGCCCGCCTCATAATCAGCCACGCTTACCTCGCGCGCCACGAACCTCTCTCCTTTAATCGTTTTTTCTATAATCTCGTCTTGGGTGAAAAATTCCGCCTGCTGGTGCAATTCACTGTGCCTCTTCGCCCCCTGCATCATCGCTTGCGTTACTATCTTCGCTTTTTTATTGAACAAAAAAGCGATCTGGCATAATCCGAGATAAGAAAGGTCTGATACCGAAATCATATTATCTTTTCGTTTCACACCCCTTAAAAGTATTGCCGGATTGAAGTTCCTATAAGAATCGGGCTGGACTCTTATGACGAGTTGAACGAATTCATAAATAAATGGAGACAAACCAGATGCTCATGCGGCAATTCGTTTTATGCGCCTACCCAAAAGTTATCAACGATGAAAGTTTTCATTGCGCTTGGTGCGGAACTGAATATCACTGGAAAAACTAAAGCTCTGGTTTTTCTAAATCAAATATCAACCTTCTTCGAACAGTTGTTAACACTCTTAATAAGAGCCGTTCTGAATTTATGCGTATTCGCATGCATGGCATAAGCGTTCCAGCCGTTTACGCTTTCAATAATTTCATCCTTGCCGGCCAAGGCCAATACATAGAAAATCATTAAATTTCCTATGCAAGGAAACCTTTGGTTTCCTATGAGAATTCGTAAAAACAGGTCTTATACTTATTCCTGCACCTTAATTTTTGTAAGAAGCTCGCCGATTTCTTCGTTCTCTTTGGATAACCGGATTAATTCGTCATATTCCTTCTGTCCCATCACATACATCGACGTCGCAGGATGCTCAACATTGAGAAATCCAGAAGGATTTCTCAAATAGAAAACCAATGGTTTTCTATTTCCTACTCTGGAAGAAAAAAGAAAAATTACAGGTAAATAAGGCTTGTGCTGTCTAAATTATTATTTTCATCTGTTTTGTCGATAGACTTATATATTATATAAGTATATATACTACTACGTAGTATAAACTACTTATGAACCAAAACGTTATACACTATCCTAGACTGGACACTGTTCTTATGGTAGAGGAAAAAATAAAGAAATCGAAAGATTATCCTTCCAGAGCTCGGTTGTGGAAAGATCTACCTAAGAAAACTATGTATCAGACTTTCACTCTTATTTTGGATTATCTAGAACAATCTAATAAAATACTCGTAACTAAAGACGGCAAAGTTATGTGGATAGGCGGCAACCAGAAACTTGACGAGGCGATAGCAAGAGGCAAAAGGGTGAAGTAAACGCCGCAGGTCATTCGTTCTGAAGAGGTTAATGAAGAGTTTGAAAAACTCAAGAGAAAAGCTGAAAAAGGAGACGGCGAAGCCAAATATCTTCTGAAGATCATAGACAAAGGAGAAGCAAAATTGGTTGCTAACGTACAGGCTGGTAAACATATACCGAAGAAACTTTGGCCTACTGAATATGTAAGAAAATATGATATCACAAACTTATGGAAACTCAATCTTGACAGCTACTGGAGAGCTTTGTATACCCTCAGGGGAGGCCAGCCTGAAATTATAGCTTTTGTTCTTGATTTGATGGACCATAAAGAATATGACAGGAAATTTGGGTATAAGACGAGTTAATAATGATTGTGATATTTAATTTATATTGAAGTCCATCGGGGAAACCACGTTAGAACTCCATTATAACCTGTTTCAAGGGGCTGGTATAAATAACCGATTTTGTTATCTTACTATTTTATACTTCTAAAATATAAAGATTCATGTTAATAACACAGAAGGCTAGACGGAAGAATGATTGAAGAAAAATTGTCCAAAAAAGAAATAAAGGATTTGGGAAAAAGTCTAAAAGAATCAAAAGAAGGTAGAACATATTTGTTTTGTTGCGGAAAGAATTCGAAAAAAAGCAAGGTTTGTTCTAAGTCTAAATTGCCACTCGATATTTGTTATGAATGTTGCAGTAAAGAATCTAAAAAATAGTATAAAATGGGCTCAAAGGATGACCTACGGAGCGAACGAACACCCACATCCGAGTCCCTGCCGTCGGGCTCGGAATACGCGTTGACGAGGAACGGCCCGTAGTCGGGGGCGAAGCACCGCAACACAGCTCTTAAGCCATTTTTGTTTGTGTAAAAATACGACGTGTCTTCACCGAAAACTTTTTCAGCGTCTTTCCTGCTCCCGGTTTCGCTCGGGAATCCGGTCCGCTCGTCATATTCCAGCGTCCAGCCGTCATTCGGAAGCTTGATGGGCGATGTTTTGCCGCCCTCGGCTATCCATAACCCACGCACCTCATCGAAGTAGATTTTTTTAGGCCTTTCCACGATTTCGTTCCCATCGCGCAAAAACGTCGATGTCCATTCACCGTATCCTCTTTTTGAGTTGACGCTTAACCTGTATTCCGGCGATACAAACGACCCGTCAGGGTTTTTGTCGAAATAAGCGTGCCGTAGCTCTGCGAGTGTCGGAGGATTTAGTGTTTGGTATTCTGCGGCTGTAAGCGGCCTGCCTCCAGTTTTCTTGTATTTCACCCTCGCGGCGAACCGTGCTTGTGGAACAACTACCTTATCGCCGTCCATCAATGCTGATACAAGAATCTCGTTTGCCATGAAATTCACTTATTGTAGTATGGCAGTTAAAGATTTAAGATTTGTTCCAGCCTGTTTAGCTGCTCCAAATTTCTCAAGCAGTATAAAAATTACTTTTTACGGTCCGGTTTAAGGAATTCAAAAAGAATATCCGATAACGTTCTTGGCCTGACGCCTTCTATGTGCATAGCCAGCTTCTTGTACGCCTTGGCCGCCTTGGAATTTGGCCTGTGTATGATAACAGGCACCCTGTTCTGTACCGCAGACCTGACGCTCTTGTCCTCCGGCACGATTCCGATTATACTTTCGTTGAAAAAATTCTCTATCTCGCCGGCCTGCAACTCGTAACCGTCATTGTTCACCTTGTTGACCACCAGTCCCAGAATTTTTCCGTTAATGCTTTTTATCGCCTTGTACGTTTTGTAAGCGTCCGCGACAGCAGGCGTCTCCGGGTTGGTTACTATAAGGAATTCGCTGCACGCGTCTATAGCCGCCCGTGCGTCGGGCCCAAGGCCCGGAGCGCAGTCCATAATGATATAATCCGAATCGCCGGCAAGCTTGTGCATGTGGTTTTTTAATTCGCCTATGTCCACATGCCCGTCCTTGAGTGAAAAATCCGCGGGTATGACGCGCAATCCGCTCTCGTGTATGAAAATCGCCTGCGGTATATACGGCTCGTTTTCAATGATGTCCTGTATTGTGAAAGGCGTGAAATTCATGCCCAGATGAAGGCTGACATTCGGCGTATTCACGTTCGAATCTACGAGAACAACCGATTTGCCCAGCTTGGTGAGCGCAACGCCGAGGTTTACAGCCGTGGTTGTTTTGCCTGCGCCGCCCTTGCCTGACAACACCCCGACTATCCTGCTCATAATATTCATTGTACCGAGGGCGGATAAATCTTTTAATCCTTTCATTCTGATGTTAGGACTATGAGAGCTTGCGCCGTGTTGGCGGGAAACAGCATGCAAGAGTTGCTGCAAAAGGCCTCCGATGCGAAAGGGCGCGGAGCAGACCTGGTCGAAGTGTGTTTCGACCAGTTAAACGGCTACGAAGACATAGAACTTATCGAAAGTTTTCCGCTCCCCGTCATTGTTTCGTGCAGATATTCGAAAGATAAAACGCTTTACAGCGCTTTGAAAAAGTCCCTGAAATTCAAAACGGAATTCGTCGACATCGATCTCTCATTCCCGAAAAGTTTCATAGAGGAGATTTTCTCTTACGCGAGGTCAAACGGCATAAAGACGATAGTCTCCTACTACCCGGAAACGCTTCCCGCGCAAAAAACATTGAAAAAGGTTATAGAGGACATGTCAATACTTTCCAACCATATCAAGATAACCCTGCCCGCGAAAAGCGGCAAAAATTTCGAAGCGTTTGACGAAACATTTGGCACGTCTTCAAAAACAGGCGCCAAGCTGACGCTGATCAGCTCTATGCACGCCATAGCAGACAGGAGAAATTTCATAGGCTACGGAAAGACGGACTCGTCCAGCAACAACAGGCACCTGCCGCACATAGAAGACGTGAAAAAATTGATCGTGGAAAATACCAGGCCGCGGGCTTAGATACCAATTCGTACATCAAAAACGTCAGGCTTTCTTGTTTTCCCTGTAGCCGCACTTGCCGCATGTGAACCTGTCCTTGTGTTCGGCCATCCAGACGCCTGCGCCGCAGCGCGGGCACGTCCTGTTTTTGTGCTTGCCTTCCTTGTACATTTTCCAGTGCTGCAATGGTTTATGTTTTGGCATTTTCCTCAACCTTTTGCCCTGCCGGTTTTGAACGGGCCTTTACTATTCCCAGCCTTTTTTTCGGTATGAACTGCGGATCGTCATAAATCTTGACTCTTGCCCGCGCTTCCGGAGTGCCGAATTCCGTGAGTATCTGGTCTACAAGGATTAGTTTATCTTCGACGCCGAAATGCGACGCGACCCCGGCGACCACGTCTTTTCTTGAAGGTGTTGCCCCTCCGCCTTTGATCTTTACAACTATTTCCTTCCTCTTCAGCACAGGGTTCGCCTTTTCAGAAACTACTTCCATTTCCATATTATCATTTCACCAATATGCAATATCTTCCCGGAACCGTTATTCCCATATGCTTTGCTATGGTTGAATCGTTCGGATCATTGACAATTACAATGCCTTTCCACGACCAGGAAAAATTTGTTCCTTTGCAAACAGGACAAACTCCTTCCTTCACAAACCTGTGACACGCGCGACAGACTTTTTCAGCCATTTAAATCACCTTCGATTTTCTCCTTCTTTAACTTCTGTTTTTTTAGCTTGCGCCCATTCCAAAACGCCGAGCCCGTTCTGTCTCATTGTCATCCCAATCTTATAATCGTTTTTGCCTATTGATACCGTAATAACCCTTGCTTTCACACTGTCCCCTTCCTTTATGGTCCTTTTGGAATCTTTTCCGAAAAACATCGAGTTCTTGCTGTCGTAGGAAACGAAATCGTCCATAACCTGGGAAATATGCACCAGACCGTCCAGTGGGCCCATCCTTACAAACGCGCCGAATTCTGTTATGTCTATGACCTCGCCGCTTACTATCTCGTACATAGCCGGATAATAGGCCAAGACGTCGAATGTGGCAACATAATGTATCGATCCGTCGCCCGGCAGCAATTTGCCTTCACCCACACTGCGCACTTCTGTAACAGTCACTATTATCCCGAGTTCCTTGTCCATCACGCCTTCCAGCTGCTCTTGCAGGCTTTGTTTTACCGACTTCTTTATCGGCATGCCTAATTTTGAAGGCGGCACCCGCACAACATCCTCGATTGTTATCAGTTTGTACATAGTCGCACCTAAAGTGTGAAAGCCAGCCAAATAGAAAATTTGAGCTGTCCAGCCTTGGGTTTACATCGAAATTAGTAATCTAAAGTTTATAAAGGTAGGCTTTGTTTGCATCCTTCTATTAAAAATATCCGAAAATCCTTCCCTCTTTTCCCATGAGTTTATTCAGAATTCCTGAACCTGGAAACTCCTGTAACCCGTACAACATTACAGCCCCTTTGCAATGCGGCAAAACCGGCAACAAATGGCTTTCCGATAGCGCGAAAAACGCAAGGGCAGCAGGATATTTAGACAGGGGTATTGTATGGCTGTACTCGTGATGTCGCAACGGGTTTCCCATTCTCATCGAAAAACCGAAATGATCCATGCCGGTTTCATACCTGTACGCGGCAGCCAGTTGGTTATGCTGCCTATCATAAACCATTCCCAAAAACCTGACCCCTGATACCTCGTGGTTCTGCAAACCTGTTTCCTCAAACAGTTCGTTGTAAAATCCGTCTAAAACCCGCATCGTTTCAGGTTTTAATTCATCCAAATTTATCATTCCCGCAGGGATACCTTGTACTTTTCCAGAAGAATACCCACCCGATAGCACGCCTACGGCTATGCCCTCTGTTATTTCCGGTAACCCCAGCGCGCCAACCGGCGTTAAACCCTCCCTTGGAATCAAACCTTTTAACATAGCAAGATTTGTAGCGTAATCGATCTCGTCGCATTCCAAAACCAGTTTGCCTCCATTAGATCTTCGGCCTCGATAACTAACCATAGTTTCATTTCTCTGAAGGCTGTCGGAGACCCTGGATACAGCATCTTTAACGGTCGGGCTCAATTCTAATTTACCGCCGACATCTAGAACAACTTCTTCGGTTCCACTTTCTGGTAGATACAGATCAGCTACAAATGGCACAAGCTTATATCAAAAGTAGATTATTTAAATGTCAAAAATCGCTGCCTAACTTTTTCTGAACTTTTCCATCGATGCCTTTATCAGTTTTTTCGCCTCTTCGCCGCTTTTCCAGCCTTCCACTTTGGCCCACTTGCCTTTTTCTAAAGCCTTGTACTGCTCAAAGAAATGCGATATCTCTTTCAGTATATGCGAAGGGACTTTGCCCATATCCGTTATTTCATCGTATCTGGAATCGTCCGCAGGGACTGCCAGAATCTTTTCGTCCGTACCTTTCTCATCCTTCATTATCAGCATTGCTACAGGCCTTGCGTTGATCACGCAACCCGGAAAACTCGGTTGGTCGACCAAAACAATGACGTCCAGGGGATCGCCGTCTCCGCAAAGCGTTCTGGGTACAAAACCGTAATCGCCGACATAATGGAACGGTGATCTCAAAACGCGGTCCAGGATGAAAACGCCTTTCTCCTTGTCATATTCATACTTGTTTCTGGAGCCTTTCGGGATTTCCACAACAACATTGATCTCTTCTGGCGATTTTTTGCCCGCATCCAAATCCTTAAGCAGATTCATTTTATCTTATTTCCCGTTCAAAAGTTAAATACCTTTTTTCTCTTATAAAGCCTGTTGAAAACCCAAGCCTTTTGCACCTTTCCCTCAGATTCCTGTCCTGCGTTATTAATATCGAATCTCCGTCGCACAATTCCAGCAGCGAATCGTCTCCCTTATCCTTTGTTTTCCTGGCCCCGACGGAATTTTTTTTGGCCAGCTGGATAGCGACCCTTGCAGCAATTGAGTTGCTCCCTTTTCCGCCAGAGATTTTTTTTAACTCTGCCATGACAGACGCAGACGTTACTATATCCGGTTTGGCGAAGCGGTCATTTATCTGCCCGAAAATATCCGCCTTATTCTTCGCAGCTTCTATCAGGGTGTTCGCGTCCAATATCACTTTTATCGGTCTCATGTATGGTCACAAATTACGTACGGGTTTATAAATATCCATTTGTATCTGTCTAAGAAGACATCAATTAGTGCATTTAAATAATTCGTATAGGCTAATTAAATTCATGGTGTACGATAAACCCAAAAGATCGATAGAACAAGTGACCTCAATAGCAAAATCCTTCTTGATCCAACAAGGTTATTTACTTTATATTAAACTGGACGGTGTAGAATTTAATCATTCTAACGGTACATGGAAAGTGTCTTTTGATATTGGAGCAATAACTAAAACTATTAAAACTATTGTCGTGGACGATGAGGATGGAAATGTCATCAGCTTTAATTGAAAATGTTCAAAAATACATAATTATAAAAGATGTGTATTTGGCTAATGCAAAAAAAATGATAGATGAAGGGGAATTACGGAAAGCTTCAGAATTTTTCTGGGGTGCCTGTATACAAACTATATTTTCTTTAGCTTCGATTAAGGAAAATATTCCAAACGGACACGCCGCTGTAAGACAATATATTATTGAGCTCGGTAAGGAAATCAATGACCCTGATATATCTAAATCATTCAGCGACCTTGAAAAGCTTCATGCAAATTTTTATCATGGTATGATAACAAAAGAAGATTTCCCACGTTACCAAGAAGAAGCCATCAATTTTATAGATAAGATTCAAAATCTGCTAACGACTGGGATGAAATCAGAAATTCTCTAACTTTAAAATAAATTTCTTGGCTTCCATGGCCGGTATTATCAAGAAGGCTACAAAGATTATCTTCAACATCTCGTCTGCGGACAATGGAATGGTTTCGAATATAGGACCCAGGACAGGCAAATATATCACTGCGAGCTGCAGGATGAACGACAGGAATATAGCAAGAAGGAGGTACATGTTTGGCGCTCCGGATTTCAAAATCGATTTTTCTGATTGCGAATTAAGCGCGTGGAAAAGCTGGAAAAACACTATGGTGGTGAAAGCGACTGTTTGCGCTTTATGAAGGTCGGAAATAAAGCTTGTGAACATATGCAGCGTTCCTGCGGATATGATCAGGCCCACAAAAACGATGTTGAAAATGGTTTTTCTGTCGACGAGTTCCTCGTTCCTGTTTCTGGGTTTCCTTTCCATTATGTCCTTTTCGACCGGCTGCATGCCCAACGCAAGGGCAGGCAATCCGTCTGTCAGCAGGTTCATCCACAGTATTTGCACAGCAACAAGCGGCAGCGGCAGGTCTTTCATTATTGTTGAACCCAGCACGATCGCGAAAAGTATCGTAAAAACTTCGCCCACATTGCACGACAACAGGTAAAAAACGAACTTCCTTATGTTGTCGTATATGCCGCGGCCCTCTCTGACCGCCTTGACTATCGTAGCGAAATTGTCGTCCGCCAAAACCATTGTTGACGCCTCTTTGGCAACATCCGTGCCCGAACCTATGGCAACGCCTATGTCCGCAAGCCTCAAGGCCGGTGCATCGTTAACGCCGTCCCCGGTCATTGCCACAACCTCCCCTCTTTTCTGGAGCGCCTTTATTATCCTTGTCTTATGTTGCGGGGACATTCTCGCGTAAACCCAAATCTCGCCCGCAATTTTTTCAAATTCCTCGTCGCCCAATTCGTCCAATTCGCCCCCTGTAAGAACGCGGCCCTGAGGAAAACCCAATTCTTTGGATATCGCAACTGCGGTTATCTTGTGGTCGCCCGTGATCATCACCGGCCGTATGCCCGCCTTCTCGCACGTTTCTATGGATTGTTTGACCTCGGGCCGCGGCGGGTCTATCATGCCTGCGAAACCCAGAAAAACCAAGCCCGACTCCACGCTCTTTTCTTCGTAATCGTTCCTGTCATATTTCTTATACGCCACCGCTATTATGCGCAAAGCTTCCGAGGCCATTTGTTCGTTCTGCGCCAGTATTTCCATTTTCCTTTTTTCCGTAAGTTTTATTTCTTTCCCGCCCTTTCTCTCCTTTATGCATAAATCAACCACAACATCAATCGCGCCTTTTGTAAAAACCGCCGGCCCGTCAGGTGTGGACGCTACAACGCTCATCCTCTTCCTTTCAGAATCGAAAACCATCTCGTGCAGCCTTTCGTATTTTTTATTCAGCGAATCCTTGTAAATTCCAGCCTTCGCAGCCGCTACAAGCATGGAAACTTCCGTAGGGTCGCCTACAATGCGGACATTGTCCTCTTCCTCGGATATGTAAGAGTTGTTGCAAAGTGCGCCTGCCTTCAACAAGAATTCAAGGTCCTCATCCGCGGAAACCCGGGAACCGGCCGAAGAAAATTCGCCCTCTGTGCTGTAACCGCTGCCGCTCACTTCATAAATTTTGGAAGGCGTGTATATTTTTCTCACAGTCATCTCGTTTTCCGTCAATGTCCCGGTTTTATCGCTGACTATGAAAGTTATCGCGCCCAGTGTTTCTACGGCAGGTAATTTTCTGACAATCGCGTTTTGTCTTGACATCCTGTAAACTCCAAGGGCCAGCGATGTTGTCACAACAGCAGGCAGCCCTTCCGGGATAGCGGCAACAGCCAGCGAAACCGAGGATAGGAACATCCTGAATGCATCGATCCCTTCGTAAACACCCAGAACGAATATCACTGCAACAGCGGCCATGATTATCTTGGCCATATTCTTGCCGAAGACGTCAAGCTTTTTCTGCAATGGAGTTTTTATTGTCCGCTCCTCTTGTATAAGATCCGCTATTTTGCCGACTTCTGTCCGCATGCCGGTTTTTTCTACAATGAATTTTGCATGGCCGTATGTTACAGCCGTTCCCATGAAAACCCTGTTTGTCCTTTCCGAAACAGGACGGTTTTCATCTTTATCCAGGTTCACCTTCTTTTCAACAGGGAAGGATTCGCCTGTAAGCGCGGATTCGTCGGTCTGCAGGCTGAAAGATTCGGCTAAAATGCCGTCGGCCGGGACTTTGTCGCCCGCTTCCAGGATAACCAGGTCTCCGGGCGCAATATCAAAAGCGGGAATGACAACGTCTTTCCCGTCACGCACAACCTTGGCAACAGGATTCATTATTTTCTTCAGCGCTTCCAGTGATTTTTCAGCCCTGTACTCCTGCACGAATCCCAGCACGGCGTTCAATATTACTATGGAGATTATGGCCGCCGCATCTATTACCTCGCCCAAAAAGAACGAAACCAAGGCGGCCAATATCAATACGATTATCAACACGCTTGAAAACTGTTCCAAAAAAAGCTCGGCCGGTGTTTTGCCTTTCTTTTCCGTGAGCTTGTTACGGCCCGTTTCCGCAAGGATGCGGACCGCTTCAGCCGAGGAAAGGCCCGGATAATTCTTGCCGTATCTCATTCCCAAACTCCTTTTTAGTTTGGGTTTCCTTGTTTTTTAAATAAGGTCCGCCAAAAATTATTGTTAACCATGCCTGTTCTCGACTCCCTGCTTATAGTTATCGGCCTTGTAGTTTTCGAGATAATCGTTAGCATAGACAACGCTATAGTGAACGCGCACGTGCTTAAAACAATGAACAGGAAATGGCGGAAGATGTTCCTGTTTTTCGGCATACTTTCAGCCGTCCTTCTTATGCGTTTGGTTTTGCCCCTGGTAATGGTGTGGCTGTTGGTTCCGGACATATCCCTGGACGGCATCGTCAATTTGTTTACTACGAACAACTCGCTGGCGCACGACGCAATAGAGCAGCAGAAATACCTCATACTGTCGTTCGGTGGCATGTTTTTGCTTCTTGTTTACTTCCACTGGCTGTTCATGGAAAAGAAGAAGCCCCTCTTTGCGCACGAAAAGCTGATAAACGAGAATCACGATGTCTGGTTTTTCGCTTTTGCTGCCATGCTGCTTGTAATATTGATGTATATGGCGCGCTCCAGCCCTCCAATGATGATAACTATCGCAATGGGCAGCGCCGCATTTTTCATACTGTACGGCTTCAAGGAAAGTGCGGAAAGAAAAGAGGAGAAGATGATAAAAAGCGAAGCCCCGGACATATCCAAATTCATGTACCTTGAAGTTTTGGACATGGTTTTCAGCTTCGACAGCGTAATAGGCGCGTTCGCGTTCACTACCAACCTGCTTTACATATTCCTCGGGCTGGGAATAGGCGCGTTGGCTTTGCGCGAACTTACAATAATGGGCATGGAAAAGATCTCCAGATATGTATGGCTTAAGAACGGAGCAATGACATCAATAGCGTTTTTGGGCATTTTCATGCTACTGGAAAGTTTCGGCAATCACCTGCCCGTCTCTTTGCCGACCCTGATAACGTTTTCCGTAGTGGGCTACGCATTTTATATGTCGCGGAAAAATCTTGAAGCCAGAAAACGCTAAACAGACAGCACATTAATCCCGTTCTGCATCATCTCGAAAGGGTGTATGTCCTGTGAATGGTTCGTGTCCCGCATCTTCCTTACCATAAGGCTTCTCTTGTACTTGGTGAGGCTCATGTATTGCAGTAAAATAACGGCATCGGCCGCGAATTCTATCACTCCGTAACGGCTCAATGATTGCGAATCTTCGGGTATTTCCGCAGTTATCACAACCGTTGTTCCCAAATCCTTCAACCGTCTTAACGTCTTGAAAAGTAGTTTTCTCATCTCAAGCTGCTTGTCTATGTACATTTCAAACATACTTACAGAATCTATGACTATCCTTCTCGCGTGCAGCGACTGTATCTCCTTTTCCAGCATCGTAACCAGAGTATCGATGGAAAACGGTTCCACCTCGATAACCTTTAACATACCTTTGTTTTCCATCTCTTCCATGTTCCAGCCGTATCTCGCGCCGTGGTTTCTTATGCTGCGCGACGTTTCTTCTGTAGTAACCAGAATGCCCGGATCCTGGTACAGTTTTGCGCCGGTGTAAAGGAATTGTGTTATGAACGTCGTCTTTCCTGAACCGGTTTTCCCGGTAACAAGCACAGCGGAATTTTTGACAAACCCGCCTTCTATCAGCTCGTCAAGCCCGTTTATTCCTGTGGGAACTCTTTCTATGGCCATACAGCAACCTAACAATTATTTCTTGTTTTCATCCCGTATATATTGGTTTTTTAATCGAATTCTTCAAGCTCTTCTTTCAGCCTTCTTATCTTAACGTCAATTTCCGTGGATTCCTGCTCGTACCTTTCCATCATCCTCCTGAACGTCCCTTCGTCTATTTTTCTCCTGTAATATTTTTCTTCTATTGCGGATTTCGTGTTTACGATGTCCCGTTTCTCGTCCTGAAGCTCGGCTATCCGGTTCTTTAATATTTTCGGCCTGGATGTGTTTTCCGTGTACGAAAGTTCTATCTGTTTTTCAAGGTACACTGTAAGCAGTATTATCGTTATTATCATCGGCAGTGTCCACCAAAGCTTGTAAGCCGTATCAGGAAGCGTGTTTTTAACTATCCTGAAAATTACGGAATTTTTCCCCCCGTTCCCTGCGTCGTCGATTGCTGTAGCGCTGAGGGAAAGGTAATTGTTATCCGAAGCCGTATCGTATTTCCTGAATTCGAAAATTCCCGAGTCGGACACTTGTTCCATTTGCGCCTGCCTGCCGTCCGAATCCTCAAGCAGGACTATGCCGTTTTTAACAGGATCGCCGTTCTGGTAATACGCCCTGACCATGACGTCTATATCCTCCCCGTTTTCCAACAGGGCTTTTGGCGGTGACAGGAATTCTATCAGGATCGGCGTATTGACAACCTTTATCGGGCGCGAGGCGCCCCCCCGCTCGCCGTTTTTCTCCGCAGCGCATTTAATGACCCATGTCTGGGTCGGGTCTCCCCAGCCTATATGATAGTCCCTGTAATAAACGCCCCCGCTTCTTACATCATTCCCTGTTATCTGGTAAGTGTCTGCGAAAAAATCGCCTGCCGGCAAAAGCTCTGCCGTTGCACCCGCTTCCGGAAGGCCGGGAAAAGACAGTTTGCATAACACAGAAGCATCCTTCAAAGGCACGCCATCCCTGCTAACGCGCAAGTTCATCGTTAAATTATTTCCGCGATAGAACCTCTCGCCGATTGCAGGCGTTATAAACTCTACCCCCAGCAGATCGGCCGCGTCTTTTTGTATAAAGGCTTGTGTTTTCTTTTCCGCACCGGCAGCCTCGGCGCGTACCAGAATCTCGCCGTAATCGCCGGCCATTACCTTGTAGTCGTATTCGAAACTGCCGCCTTTTACAGGAACTGTTTTTATAGCGTCCAGCGGAAACAGGCCTGTTATATAAAGGGTTACGCTCCCTGCATCTGAAAAACCGCTGATTTTGATTGTCTCGCCCGGCTTGTAGACGTCATTATCCGTAACCATTTCCAATGAACCCGAGCCGTAAAAAGAATAGAAAATAAAAAATATTGCAAAAGACGCCAAACCCGCCGTTTTACGGATATCCATACTTAATTTATTGTCTGCAGGGCAGATAATTATAACTTTTCCGTCCTCACGCCTTCGACTCCCAGTTCAACGTCACGCGGTTCAAAGCCCGCGTTTCTTATTGCTTGTTTCAATCTCTCCTTGTCCTCGTGGAAGCATAAAACCGTGCCGCCGCCACCCGCGCCGCAAAGCTTCGCAGCCCCGCCGGCGTTGACAACGACTTGCGCTATCCTGTCAATGTTTTTGGTGGAAACGCCAAGCTCGGCAAGGTTGCACTGGGCAAGATTGATAAGTTTTTTTACCGACTCAAAATCGCGGTTATTAAGCGCCGCTCTCATTTTATTGGCTGCGATCCCTAGCGCCTTTATTCTGGAACTCCTGTATTTATCGTCAAGATTTCTTACATGCTGCACTAACTTCCCTGTCGTTCGCTCCCTGTTTCCAGAGTTAACGATCACAAAGTTTTCAAGCTCGTAACCGATATTTAACGGCTGTATGGTGTTTGACGGAGAAGAACGCTTAAACCATATCAACCCGCCGTAGCAACATGCCGCATTGTCGCCGCCGGACGGGTTCCCATGCTGGATTTTTTCGATTTCGTATGCGATCCTGTTAATTTCGTCAAGAGGCGACTTTTTGTTGTACAAGTCTGAAACGGCCTTTGTTAACGCAACGGCGAACGCGGCAGAAGCTCCCACGCCTCCCACACCGGCTGGGATATCGGATTCTATCCTGATCTCAGCCCCAGATTTTATTTTTAACGCCTTCAAAACCTTCCCAACAGCCATTTTTCTGAAATTCGATTTTTCGGATTTCATAAATTCAAAAAGTTCGGAGAAATCACTTTTTTCAAAGCCAGACTTCCAAAGCAAATCAGCATCTTCGACGAACGACAAAACTTCGTCTACACTGAATTCTTCTGCGGTTTTGCCGTCACGAAAAATTATGTTGTCGCTTTTTTCAACTGTGATGTAACACCTAAGCCCTACGGATGCTATTATCGCGGGTTCTCCATAAACAACACTGTGGTCTCCAATCATGATTATTTTGCCTGGAGCTGATATTGTTGCCATAGTTACTCATCCTTCAGTTTGTATTCGTACAAAAATGAAGAATTTTTCTGCGGCAGATTTCTTATCTTTTCTATTTTTCCCTCGTTTTTCATTTTTCCCATTTCTTCCATTAACCAACATTCCTCCAGGATATAAATAATGTTTTTGGCTATGGTGTTCCGATAGAAGTTTCCACATTTAACAGGCAAAGCCCTTGCATCATTTTCTATAAAAATACTGGCCGTATCGTGCTGTATCATAACAATCTCCTTTTATCAAAACAAATGGTTATCCGTCAATCTCGCACCGTCGCCCGGCCTGCATGTTATCGTTTTCTTCACGCCTTCCAGCATTTCCAGTCTTTTTCGCAATTCCTTCTCATTTTTATCAAGGCACATTACCTTGACGTTCGGGCCCGCATCTATGGTGAAGTAGCACTCAGAACCTTCCTCACGCCACGACAATACAGAATGGATTATTTCCATAGTTGCTGGCTGCCAGTAAACTATGGAAGGCTTTGTAGTTATCATAGTCGCGTGCATCTTCAGGCAGTTTTGTTGTGCACACGATCCTGTCGCAGAAAAATCCCTTTCTTTTATTCCGTTACGCACAGTAGTCAAGTCTGCATCCACAGTATTAAGCCATCCTTCATAATACGGCGACGTCTTGACCGTCTGCGACATACCTGCTCGCGAACTTATTTTTTTCTTCGTTTCTGCAACGATTGTAGTTATCATCCTGAACTCAGGCCAGTAATCCGCTTTTACAACACTTTCTGCAAAAGAGTCGGAACCATCATTTCTGTTTCCTTTATGCCATTCGACAAACCCCTCTGCAACAGATCGCGACGCAGAACCAGAGCCTCTGCGCGCAAGTATAGAAAGTTCCTTTTCATTCAATTTTAATCCGGCCGCCTCAGACGCTGCCAGCGCAAGCGCCGCAAAACCCGACGCCGATGACGCCAAACCTGCAGCCATTGGGAAATTGCTGGATGAAACCACTTTGGCTTTTAGCCTTGTTTTAGCTTGCTGGCGGACAAGATCGAGAAACGCAACAACCGCGTCTTTCTCCGCTGCCAGTTCTTCGTCGTTGATTGTTACGCTGTCCTCCTCGAATTTCTCTGAGAATTCAACAGTTGTCGTGGTCATTAACCCGCCGCAGGTCATTGATATACTGCTGTTTGCCGGCAAAATCAGCTCGTCGTTCCTTTTTCCCCAATACTTGACAAGTGCTATGTTCGCGTTCGCGACAGCCGTTGCTTTCATAAGTTTTTGCTCCAATCCCCAGTTTATTTATCATTGTACCAATAGGTTTATATTATGCTCAAAGTAAGCGCGCCCGGAAAGCTTATGATCGCGGGCGAATGGGCCGTTCTGGAATTGGGGCATCCGTGCATAGTTGCCGCTGTAAACAGGCGGGTTCACTCAGAAATAAAAAACTCTGAAAAATACATTGTATCTTTACCCGAATTCGGCATTGAAAATACTGAAGGAATATTTTACAACGACAAATTCTCATGGAACAATAAGGTTGACGAAGAAAAACTGATGTTCACAAAATCGGCAATAGAAACCGCACTCGGGTTTTTGGAAAAATCAAAGCCGTTTAATCTAATTTCGCGCGGCGAGGACACGCAAATCAGCATGAATAGTAAATTAAAAAAAATCGGCTTCGGGTCGTCCGCTGCTGCGGTTGTTTCAAACATATCCGCGATACTTGAACTCAATGGTGTGGATATATCGAAAAAGGAGTCGAAGGATACAATTTACAAACTGTCCGCATTAGCGCATTATTATGCACAAGGCAAGCTTGGATCAGCGTTCGATATCGCAGCTTCCGTATACGGCGAAATTATCGTTTACAGGCGCTTTGATGCCGAACAGGTTGTAAAAAAAATAGAGAGCGGCGCCTCGATAAAAGATATTGTAAGTATGGATTGGCCCGGCCTTTTTGTCGAAGAATTAAAAGTTCCGGAAGGCCTTAACCTGAACATATTTTGGACGGGTGATTCCGCATCAACACCTGCGATGATAAAACAAATGGGTGATTTCAAAATATCAAATGTGCAAAAATATAACAAAATCTGCTCGCAGATAAAAAGTATTGTCAACAGGCTTATAGACGCGTGCAAAAACGGTAACAGGGACGAAATAATCAGGTTGCTCAATGCCAACGAGGAAATTTTGAGAACCTTGACAAAGGAGTCGGGCGTTAATATAGAAACTGAAAAATTAAAACAGCTTTCGGAAATCGCAAAAAAGTCAGGGGCTGCAGGAAAACTTTCCGGAGCCGGAGGCGGTGACTGTGGAATAGTAATCTGTTTCAGCAAAAATTTGTCGGAGGAAATAAGGGTAGAGCTTGAAAAAGAGAATCTTATCTTTGTAGATGCTAAAATAGACAACGAGGGCGTTAAACTGGAAAATAACTCCACTTAAGTACCCTACTTTATAACCCCGGACCCTATTAATCTCCATCGATTCGCGATTTGCCGCGAAATCGCGACGCGGTTCCCTTTTTCAACGCACACCGGCAATTTCAGAGAAATTTCGAAATTATCCTTTCTTGCAGACGTCACAATGCCGACAGTGCGGCTCGTTCCGATTGTCAGCATCAATGGCTCATTAGTGCGTATGTTATCGACCTTCATCGTATCTTCAGCGCCGATAATGCTTTCCATCAAATCCGTTTCGATGTGCAATTTGTGCAGCACCGAAGGTAATTTATTCGGATGCCCGACAACCGAACCGGCCAATGAATCCGCCTTTGTTAGTGCAGGATCAAGCTCTGTCATTAACCCTACAAGCCCGCCCGGTCCCGCCTTGTCCAATAACATGTTTCTTTTGTGCAAGCCTGCAACCTTTGTGAAAAGAGGTTCCCAAAAAATCTTGTTCTCACGCTCAACCCTTAAGCCTGGACGGATTTCTATTTCATCCCCAACTTTAAACTCCCCTTGCAGTAACGATCCGCCCAAAACTCCGCCTGATAATTTTTCGGGCGTATAGCCGGGCTTGTTTACATCAAAAGTTCTCACAACAAGCATCTTGGGATTTTTCTTTGGGTCGCGCTTTGGCGTAGGTATGGTCTTTTCAACCGTCTCGATTAACGCGTCTAAGTTTATCCTCTGCTGCGCGCTTATCGGGACAATAGGTGCGCTTTCAGCTACTGTCCCGTTGACAAAATTTTTTATCTGCTCGTAATTTTCCTTCAACTTTTCCGGCGGTACGATGTCGATTTTATTTTGGACTATCACGATTTTCTCAACGCCCGTTATGTTCAAAGCCGCCAAATGCTCGCGCGTTTGCGGCTGCGGACATTTTTGGTTGGCCGCAATCAAGAAAAGCGCGCCGTCCATTAACGCTGCACCAGCCAGCACCGTCGCCATTAACGTTTCGTGCCCCGGCGCATCGACCAAGCTGACTGTGCGCAACGGCACAGAATCAGAAACATGTTTCAGGCATTTTGGCGATGTTGAATAAGATTCAAAACCTTCGCACTTCTCACACTTATAAATTGTTACGTCAGCATAACCCAGTTTAATTGTCAACCCTCGTTTCTGCTCTTCAGAATGCGTGCCAGTCCATTTGCCGCTTAGCGCTTGTAAGAGGGTCGTATTGTGCGAGATTATGCCGCCAAACCCAGCAATAAAGTTTTGATGTTCAGGGACAGAAAGGTCTATTATTTCCCCATTGTAATTTGTTTTCTCAATTCCTTTTATAACATCGAAGCTTATATTTTTGTGGTATAAGGCCTGCAACTGCGCAGATATTCTATTTATTGCTGTGTTATTGGAGTTTTTACACGCAATTTTTATATCCTTTAAAAATTCTAAAAATTTATCCTTTGAAAATCTGTTGGTGTTATAACATGCGTTGTACGCATAAAACCAGGATTTTTGGCGGATGCGTTTTTTGTCCCATCCCAATAATTTGCACAACGTGTTCAAGATCCTATGGTCAATGAATACAACCTCCAAAGATTTCCTGGAATCCGGTCGCAAACCGGAGATTGACCGGTTCATTAACGCTGCCTTTTTTTTGTCTTCTATGCCTACCAGCCTGATGAAATTTGCAATATTTTCTCTGCCGCATATGCTAAGTGTATAATATTTCCTGCGTATTTTCTTCGGCGAATTTGTTGCAAATCTGGTTTTATCACCCAGACACGCCCTGATACCGAGTTTATTCAGCATATAAACCAGCATATTTATATCGTGTTTGTTTCTTTGTATTACAACTATTTCCCTGCTTTTCTCGAAGCTGCCTTCCAGTATTATGAACCATTTCAAAAAAGTAGCCGTTAGCTTCTTATCTAAGCTCAGAACCCACCTGCATATCGGAGATTGCATAACATTTCCTGTACAGAAAAAATACTTTTCTTTAAGGTACCTTACAAACGCCTTATTGTTCAAATGGTAATCTATATCGCTTACTTTTTTAAATTCTACTCCGAATTTATCTTTTGATATGCTTAAAAACTCCGAAAGTAAGTTTTTGTAATTCTTCTGGGAGACAGAAATCCTTGCTTCTGTACTGGTTCCTTCAGAGTGCACAAAACTGAACCATCTGACTATATTTTCGTCCATGGCTTTGGGGTCTCTAATTTTGGTGATCGCACCTTTTTTGCGGTCTAAAAAAACGATTTCGTCCTTAGACAGTACCGGCTTGGATAACGAAAAAAATTTGGACAGCGCACGTTTTACGTTGTCGGATAAACCGCGCCTTTTTAAAGAAAGTACTTCCCCCAGATATGAGTCGGAATAACCGACCCTTGCGGAAAGTTTAGATAAACTTAATCCGCATATTATTCTCAATTTATTGAAATCTTCGATTGTAAACTTCTCGAAGTTTACGAAATTGCCAGATTTATTCTTAATGCCAATAAAATCTTCATACACCAGTACGATATACTCTTTTGACATGCTTCCAATAAAATCCCCCAGTTTAATTTCTGTTTGTTCTGGAAGATCGCCTGCAAACACAGCAACCTGGTCGGTTTTAGGGTTTAATGAATTAGCGCATACCCATTTCAATGAGCCCATACGGTTAACCAAAAATGGGTGCGAAGGTGTTACTTTTATGCTTCTGCCGCTCCTTGTTTTAATTTCAAACATAGGACCCTTGTATTTTTGTAAAAATATCAGCGGTCTTGCACGAACCAAATTGAAATCGCTGTCCAGCGAGTACGTATAAAGTCTGGGCAATTCGTATACCCTTTCGCCGCCTTCTTGTCTTATCAACTTACCGTCCGATTCCGCAAGTGCTTTTAAGTTAACGCCACTGGTCAGGTGATTATTAATCAATATATCCTCATCTAAAGCTATACATTTTCCATGTTCAACGTGTCCTACCGTACCAATGTTTGCTTCTGGTATAAGTTTTTCATTGACCTCGGTTTTCATCGAATAAAATTCACTCATCCAAACTTTTCCTAAAATCTATTTTTTCGCTTCTTCCTTTTTCTCTTCTTTCTTTTCTGTTTTCGGCGCAATCTCTTCCAGGCTTTTCTCTCCGGTTTTTATAACCTTTGTATTAACCTGAACAATGGACTGTGAAATTGTATTGCCGCAAATCAATTTTCTTTTCTGCTGTCCTTTTAATTTTGGGTGGAAACCGGGCGTACCTTTCAGGATAAAGGCCCTTCTCGCCATTCCTGGTATCTCCGGTCTCATCGGAAAACCGCCGTTATCGGAACCGCCGGTTATTTTCAGCATGTAACCATTAAGCCCGATAAGGTCGCCCGCGAATTCTTCACTTATCTTCTTTCCTATAAGCGCAGAACTTTTTGCAGCGTCCACCTCTATCTGGTACGCTTTCTTCGTTGTCGGCTCTGAAATAACTATTTTCATCAAAATCACTCCTAAAAAGAGTGTTCTTGATGACTTAAATATCTATTGTGCTTCTTACTAACCTTTACCAAGGTAAAAACACCAAACACATGCACCGCAATGCCGGACACTGAAAAATATGATATTTGTCTACTCGACAATGTGCAATGCGGTCCTCCAGATAAGCCACGCTATCGACGCAAAAGCAATGCCCAAAACCGCAAGCTCTGCTATAAGCAGGTCTTTGTTCGACTCTTCCAAATTAACCGAACCGTGAAAATAAACCATTGTAAGGCTCATCCCGATGATTATTACGGCCGTCAGCGCAACCAGAAGGCTGATCAGCCTTAACTCTCTGACAACCAGGGATTCTACCTTTTCGTGCATCAGTCTGTGAAGAGTTTTTTTGAACAAATTCCCACTTTGAGCGGATTATCTAATAACCCCGTTTTCCGCGTTTCTTTTTAACTCTATCCTTGTCTTTATCAGGTTATCGCGAAGCGACTGTATCTGGCTGATGATGCTCATTATATCCTGGTTTCTTTCGTCCTCAAACTGCTGCCACCTTTCGGAAATCGCGCGGTCGACTTCAGTGACGTCGGTTTTGAAATCGCTAACCTGTCCGTCAAGCCTTTTCTCAAGCTTTATTATCCTCTCACGGAGTTTTTTATTTTCCTCGACCAGTTGCCCGATAGTTTCCTTGTTCTGGTCCATCTCTATAAGTATGTCCGCTATCTTGCCCGAATTTACCGCAAGTTCTACGACCTCGTCGGCTATCCTGTCAACGACCTGGTTAATCTTTGCCTTCGCTTTCATTTTTTCGACCCCGACTTGACGCTTTCCTTTATCTTTTCGCGTATGCTGTCGCGCAGCATGCCCATTATTTCCTTTTTCAATTTGTCCTCAACCTCTTTCGGAACCTCGCCTGTATATTCGTCCTTGTCAAACTTGGTTTTCCAAGCGCGAGGCGTTTTAGAGGCGCGTTTCGCAGCAAGCCTGTAATCATCCCTTGGTGAAAGGCTTCTCTGGTTTTTTTGGAACATGGGTTCGGAATTGTCCCTGGCCCTGTCCGCCATGGAATACCTGTCTTTCAGGCCCAGCCAGAATTTTATTTTATCAAGGGTTGAAGGCGGGGAATATCTAATCCTGAAAATTTCCGCAGCCAGCATGTTGACCTCGATTGAGAAATCTGAATATGGGTTTTTCAAAACTTCCGGCGTGCCTTCTGAAATACACCTCTGCACGTTTTCGTTTTCAGGTATTATACCCGCTATGTCCAATCCTGATATCGACTCTATCTCGTCCATTGTTAATTCATAATTCCTGTTCCTTACGCGGTTAACGACCAGACCCAGAAATTCGAGCCCGCTTCTTTCAGCGTGGACGGCCATCTTTGACGCGTCTGTCACAGCAGGCGCGTCCGGTGTAGTAACTATCAAAGCCTGGTCGACAGCGTTCAAACATTCCAACGTTTGCGTGCTAAG
This sequence comes from Candidatus Aenigmatarchaeota archaeon, assembly GCA_016195275.1. Taxonomy (GTDB): domain Archaea; phylum Aenigmatarchaeota; class Aenigmatarchaeia; order JACPZZ01; family JACPZZ01; genus JACPZZ01. The sequence continues at coordinate 121,228 of JACPZZ010000017.1, forward strand.
GCTTGGCGACGAATCCATGATTATATGATCGTAACCCACAAGCCTGTCCATGTGACGGCGCAAATTCCTTACCGACGCGCCGACTTTATGCGCTGAAATGGGGCTTGGTAGTATACGCACGCCGCTCGGGTGTATGTAAACCGCGGTGTTAATCGGGATGCGGCTGTTTAACACATCGTACAAAGTTACGGGCGAATAATACAAACCAAAATGAAGCCCTAGGTTAGCTGCGGAAACGTTGCCGTCGACCAGGCACACCGATTTATTGAATTCTGAAACCAAAGACGCGCCTAAATTAGCTGTTAAAGTTGTCTTTCCAACCCCTCCCTTTGCAGAAAATATGCCTACGTTCGACAATCCCAAAGCCTTAATTAGTTTTTATTCTAGCTTTATAATAAAGGTTGTTACTATCGGATAAAGAACTTCTGCCGCGCTTAAAAACAAGACTATCAACATAAATTACTGAAAATTTCTACGATACACTTTTATGCCGACGCTCTCCCGTTTGACGTGTTAAAAAATTAAACTACCCAGATAAACCACGTGATGTTTATTTTGTCGTTTGTTTGTAAAGTCGCTGTTGTGAACGTGTTCTCTGCGAACAGGAAGCTTCCTGAGGAAGAGTTATAGAGTCCTGTTCCGTTTATCGGCATGGAGTCGCAGCTTGAGGTGAATTCTCTGGTTAAGGTCCAGTTTCCCACTGAAATGATATTGGTATTGTAAAGTGCCGATGTTCGCCCGAAACCGCAAACGGCATACTCGCCTTGGAGCACCACATCCGCCGCGGCTTGTGTTGCTGTTGTGTTAGAAATGCCTATATATGTGACATTTGCAAGCGGACCGGCTATCCCCAGCAAATCTTTTGTCATGTTCCTTCCGAGATTTGTGAACAGGTTGTGATCGCATTGCAGTTCTTTGCCGTTTACGTAAACGCATACGACTCCTGTATACTTTATCGACTGGCCTTCATCCTCTAACGATGCCGGTGTAAATGAGAACGTGGCAACCAGATAACCAAAAACGATTCCAGAAACAACCAAAGCCGATAGCGCAAATGCCTGATGATTTTTCATGTAATTCCTGAAATTATTTCATTTTTATTCCTTATATACTTTTATGTCGGTACTTTTGAATATCATTATACATTTGGTGAGCGGGAAACCCACGCCGTTTACGGGTGGGATGAGAGCGAACAATATAGGTATATCATGAGCAGAAAGTTAAGATTGCCTATACTCCAAATACGCGACCAGCAAACCTAGCGGCAGGCTGGATCCATCCCCGGAAATTATAAACGCCACAAAAGCGAACAGCGCGCCTATGCCCAAGGCCTTTCCGAACCTGACCCAGACCGAGCCTGATCCTGGGAATTGTGTTCTCACCATAGTTAAACTCCTCCTTTCTATGATAATAACCATTACGGTTAATAAAACAGCTACTGCAACAAGCAGCAGGAAAAACAATGCATGCATTGATGAGATGTCGCCAATGCCTGCAGCGTAAACAGGCAATCGCAATAACCCGAAAAGGTATTGCCTTGTGACTTGCACGGATACTGCGGTTCCTAAGCCTATGACCTCTCCGCTGCCGCTCTTTTGCGGATTGCCGGAGTCTACAGCGGATATGCGGCCAGCAACCAATTGGTCAACGAAAAAAAGATAGCCCCATGTAAGAATGACAAGGATCACCGGTATTAACAAAAATTTTTCCAGTCTCATTTATAACTCTACTTAGCTATTGGTTTTTATATTAGTGACATACTCCCACCCCTAAAAGGTGTGGACTTCCTGCTTCAATGACGGAGCTATTACTCCATCTCCACAAGCGTTGCTTCCCCTCTGTCCGAGGGTAGCTATTTTTAGGATATTCTTTGCAGCGTTTACGTCTCTATCAACACTGAGACCGCACTGTGGACAGTTATGTGTTCTCTCACATAGTTCCTTACCTACAAGAGTCCCGCAGTCGCTGCACGTCTTTGTCGTGTTCTTCGGGTCTACGAATATAACTCTGCAACCAGCTTCTTCCGCTTTGTAGCTGATCATATTCGCAAACACATTCGTGGAGTCTTGCAACCTTGAGCTTTGCCTTTTTCCTATTTTTACTGCCCCTGTTTTTCTTCGATAATCGCTTTTGTAATAGGGCAAGCGTCCCTTC
>JACPZZ010000019.1 GCA_016195275.1 Candidatus Aenigmatarchaeota archaeon
ATTCTTCTATTTCAGATTTCATAGGTTACATCCCCTAACAACTAGCAAGTGCATTCGCTTTTTCCTTTCATTTCTGTCCCACAACACGATTTAAGCTTTCCTTTAACTGCTTCCACTTCCTTATCACATTCGGAACAGTAAAGTTTGATTTTTTCTTTTATTTTAGCTTTCTTTGCCATTTTCTTTCACCTCTGATTTTAGCTTGCTGCCATTGCAACACAAATCATATAATTCATCTGTCTTCCTTACAATTATCTTATCTTGTAATCTTTTTAGTATTCTAGAGGTTATTTCTTGGTGAAGACCAGCCTTATTTTTTATTGTAGTAAAATTTGTGGGCTCTTTTGAAATTATGTTAAAGACTTCCTTCTCTCTTGAATCATCTAAAGACTTTACAACAACCAATTTTTGGTTACTACATTTGCACATACGTTATAATAAAGATGAACTTATATTTATTGACTACTATTTCCAAGAATCTTAAAAACCTGTATGCTCCACATATTTCAGTTTTTTAACGACGCCTCTTTTTCTGCTGTTTCCAAAAATGAGAACTGCTTGCTAAACCGTTAATTTAGGTGACGTTTACTTTACAGCCCATGAAAAAACAACCTTTTTATACCTATCTAATCGAATTAAAGACTGGTCGAAAGACCAACCAATGAATATATGCAGGGGTTTGCAACGCAAGCGCCTGAATGGAGGTTGTTGAAATGGCAATTGAAAAGAAGTTTGAAGTTTCTAAAGACCTTGTAAACAAGGTATACGAAGCGATAGAAATCGCCAAGAATTCTGGCAAGATACGCAAAGGCACTAATGAGACTACTAAATCCATTGAACGCGGCGAGGCAAAACTTGTTGCGATTGCAGAGGATGTCGACCCTGCGGAAATAGTCATGCACATCCCTGTTGTATGCGGGGAAAAGAAGGTTCCTTTTGTGTACGTCCCGAATAAAATCGAATTAGGCAAGGCTTCGGGCGTAGACGTCGGAACAGCGGCTGTCGCAATAGCCGAAGAAGGCGATGCCGCAACTGCAGTAAAGGATATTATCAGCAAGCTTTCAAGCATCAAAAAGTAGAGATGATTAAATGGCGAATGAACCAACAGCAGCCGAAGTTGTCCAATTACTCGGCAGAACGGGCGTGCGCGGCGTCACTCAAATAAGGTGCAAACTGATTGAAGGCAAGGATACGGGAAAAGTGCTCGTGCGCAACGTTACAGGACCAGTCAGATTGGGCGACATAATAATGTTGCGAGAGACGGAAATGGAATTCGCCGGCGAAATGAGGGGCAGAAGATAATGAAATGCTCATTCTGCGGCAACACTACGGCGGCCGGTACAGGCAAGGTTATTGTGCGAAAGGACGGGTCGATGCTGAGTTTTTGCGGTACAAAATGCGAACGCAACCATAAAATCAGGGAACCTGTCAAAGTAAAGTGGACAGAGGCGCACAGAAAAGCCGACAGCAAGCAGTGATTTTTGTGCTGCTAAAAATAGGCGCGGAAGCTGTTGTAAAAACCGTTCCTTTTGACGGCAAAAAGGCTGTGCTAAAGGAACGGGTCAGGAAAAACTACAGGGTAGAGGAGCTTGACAAAAAATTGAGGTCGCAGCGCACACGCACCGAAGCAAGGATAACAGGCGATGCAAGGCGGGCCGGGATAAAAGCTGCGCAAATCTATTTCACGGACGAAAAGAATTGCAGTATTTATTTTGAGCTTATTGACGGCGTTGGTTTGAAAGACGCTTTTGATTCTGCAAACGACAGGCGCATTTCGGAGCTTGCCGAGAAGTGGGGCAGTGAAACCGCAAAGTTGCACGAGGCCGGCATAATCCATGGAGACCTTACTACGTCCAACTTAGTTGTGAGGGGCGACGGGCTGTATTTTTTGGATTTTGGGCTGGCTTTTTTTTCTGAAAGGGACGAGGACGCGGCAGAGGATATCAACCTTTTGAGACAATCCGTTGAAGCTACGCACAGCGAACGTTCTGCAAAAATATGGGAAAATTTTATAAAAGGTTACGCAGCTAACCCTAAAAGCGCCAGGATAATCGGAATAGCGGCCTCAATAGCTTCAAGGGGACGCTACTCGAAACGCAAAAAGGCTTAAATCGTGGGTGCGTATAAAGATATTAACTTATGACACCAAACCCCGAAATTATGGAAAGGCTAGTAATGCAACCAGCCAGTTCTTCTTATCCGTCAATAGGAACGACCTACAAGCGTGCGGGTTACACTATCGAGTATTCTCCCGCACTTACAAGAACAGATAGAAACTATTACGGCTCCGAGACTTTAATCCCGTCAGGGCAAAGGATGTCCACAGCAGCTGAAGAGCTGGCGATACAGCTTGGATTAGAAAAAGTAGGTAAAGATCCTAGAAAAGAAGCAGTATTCAACGACCTTTTCGGAAGAAAAGATTGTACTTGGGATGCGTGGCAATGGACAGATACAGGCTTGCGCGTTCCGAAAGGATGGGATCCAACCAAATACGAAACAGACAGCAAAGACAGGAAATACTGGGCGAGGGAAGTTTTGATCGGCGACAAAGTGGCCGGCGAAATTCTGGTTCCCGAAGGCAACGGCCGCGTTGTTGTGGAATGGGATGAAGTGTTTGGCATTCCGAGAGCCACAATGGATATAAACTGGCCTCACAGCCATTACACAACACATTTCTGGTTTAAGGCAAAACCTAGCGAAGGTAAAGTATCCGGTTATCAGGATGTTGCTGTCGGGCGTAGGAACGGCTGGCGTCGCGATGAGGTCGAGAGGTGTCTCGCCGTCGATGCGAACTTTGCCCGTTCAGATGCGGTTTTGGGCGCCGGTTTTCGCCCGGTTCTACACATACATGAAAGCATGCGAGAGGATTAACGGCAAAATGCCTTTTGACGAGTTTGTAAAGAAATACAAACTATAACCTTTCAATTTATTTCTCAGATTATCAAACACGTTTCATAATTATTTAGATAAGTTGACCATAGAAAGGTCGTTTTGACCTTTCGTATTTATTGTTATTTTCATTTATTATGGTTGGTAAGGTAATCGTGAAAAACCTGCGAAAGCTGATAAAAGGCGAAAAAATCGAGTTTCCGGAGTTGTTGGAAGAAATACTGACAGGCCTGTTGGTCGTAGGCACTTTATTTTTGACAACAGGAATAGTGCTTTCTGCTATCGTGCCGGCTGGTTTGGCGGCTTTGCTGGCCATGTCCGGAGCTTTATTAAGTTTCCTGTCATTAATTTCTATGGTCGTTCTTTGGTTTGCCAAAGACGGCTTTCGATAGCTGTCGGATGTTATTAAACTGAAGCATACCGTATACTGTATCGGTATGCTTCTGGCTGAAAGGGAAGACTGTTATGGAAGACAAGAGTAAAGAAATCATGGAAAAGGAGAAAGAAGCTGTTATTGAAAGCGTTGCAACCCCTGCCGAAACTGTTGGAACCGCGGAACCCGTAATAGAGCCTGCAGCGCCGGCAGAAGCGGCAAAGGAAGTGGTAACATCCGAAGATATCAAGGCGGTCCATCCGTCGCTGGATAAATGGAAGCCGAGAACAAAACTCGGTAAAGAGGTCATGGAAGGCAAGCGGGGCGACATAAAGAGTATTTTGGCAGAAGGCACCAAGATCAAAGAATTCCAGATCGTCGATAAATTGCTGCCTGATTTGGGTCACGAAATAATATACATCGGAGGTTCTCCCGGAAAAGGCGGCGGCAGCCAGCGGACGATAACCAAAAAAACCGCAAGGATGCACAAGTCCGGAAGGCGTTTCAGAATATCGTCCCTTGTAGTTGTCGGCAACGGCGACGGGATAATCGGCGTCGGACAAGGCACAGGAAAAGAGCATCGAAACGCGATTGAAAAAGCTATCGAGCATGCCAAGTTGAATTTAATTTTCATCAGCAGGGGTTGCGGATCGTGGCAATGCGCGTGCAGCCAGCCGCATTCGCTGCCTTTACGCGCTGTCGGAAGGGCAGGCTCTGTAAAAGTTGAATTAAAACCCGCGCCAAGAGGCACGAACCTTGCAGTAAGCGACGACTTGAAAAAAATCCTCAAAGCAGCCGGAATAAGGGACGCGTGGTGCAGAACCAGCGGAAACACGTCCGCAAGAACAAACCTGATCAAGGCCGGTTTTAACGCGTTGAAAAGCATGAACAATATGAAGCAAACTAGCTTTTTAGAACAACGATTTAAAAATGCCGACCAAAAGAAAATGGAAAAGAGTGAATGATTATTATGTACATTGCAATCAGGCTTCGCGGGCATGCGGGAGTGAAAAGCGACATCGAAGAAACCATGCTTTTACTCGGATTAAAAACGCCGAACAATTGTGTGATAATTCCGGAGAACGCGGTCAACAAAGGAATGCTGACAAAGGCCAAGGATTATGTTGCTTGGGGAGAGGCTGACGAGAAAACGATAACCGAGTTAAAAATAAAGGATAAAGAATCGAGAACTGTAATCCGATTTAGCCCGCCTTCGAAAGGTTTTCGCAGCCTGAAGCTTCATTATCCTAAAGGAGATTTAGGCTATCGTGGAAAGGCGATTAACGGGTTTTTACAGAATTACCGGTGAATTACATGGCAAGAAAGGAAAAGAAAACAAAATTCATGCGAGGCCTTCATACACACGGCCACGGCAATAAGAAAAAGTGGAGGGGCGGCGGTTCCAGGGGCGGGCGCGGCGAGGCCGGCAAATACCACCACAAGAAAACCTGGGCGATGAGATGGGGCAAGGTCAATGAAAAGAAAGGGTTCACGTCTATAGGCAGGAAGGAAAAGAAAGTTATCAATGTCGGAGACATAGAAGACATCGCCAAACAAAACTATTCCGTCAATCTTGTTGAACTGGGCTATGACAAGGTCCTGGGTTCGGGCAATATAACAAAGGCGATAAAGGTGGAAGCCGGTGAATTCTCCAAGACTGCCAAGGAAAAGATAGAAAAGGCTGGCGGCCAGGCGATACAGAAATGATACTTGAGCCGTTGTTCAAATTCTTACCTTCGATAAAGAAACCGGCGGAAAAACAGACGCTTAAAAAAAGGCTTACGTGGACGGGCGTAATGCTGCTTCTTTATTTTGCAATGTCGCACGTCACGGTTTATGGAGTTTCCGAAGCCGCTATGCAACGCTTCGCTTTCCTTGAGCTTATTTTGGGGTCGCGTTTCGGCTCACTGATGACGCTGGGCATAGGGCCAATCGTTACAGCTTCGATAATACTGCAATTGATGGTAGGGTCCAAGATAATAAACTGGGACCTGTCCAAGCGCGAGCAAAAATTAAAATTCGAAAGCACGCAAAAACTTTTGGCCGTAATAATCACGGTTGTGGAGGCGGTTGCATATGTTTCTTTTGGCGCCGTACCTCCAATACCGGGCGCGTCGGCTTTGCTTGTGTTATTCCTGATATTGCAGCTTTCGCTGGGCGGCTGGCTAGTAATACTGATGGATGAAATAGTGACTAAGTGGGGTTTTGGTTCTGGTATCAGCCTGTTTATCGCAGCCGGCGTGTCAAGCCAGATAATCATACACATGATAAACCCACTCGCGCCTTGCATAGACGATCCGTTGAAGCTTTGCATACCGGACGAAACGAACAGGCCTGCGGGACTTTTGCCTAACTCCTTGCTAAGCTTGTTGTCCGGCAGCGTGGCCGATGCCGCGGCCAACCTGATACCGATTTTTTCAACCGTGATAGTTTTCCTGATCGTAATTTACGCGCAGGCCATTCGTGTCGAGATTCCGCTGGCGTTCGGGCACTTCAGCGGTTTCGGGCGAAGCTGGCCGCTGAAATTCATCTACACCAGCAACATACCGGTAATCCTCACGGCAGCGCTCATAGCAAATATACAGGTCATGGGCGCTTTGCTTGCATCGAGAGGCTTTCCCGTCCTTGGAACATTTGACGCGAACAATTCGCCTGTAAGCGGCCTCGTATTCATGTTGTCTGTGCCGAGGGAATTGCCAGTGCAAACAATGATGCTCACTGTCGGCGTTTTCCTCGTTATAGGCGCATTGCTGTCCGTCTATTATACAAAGAAATATTTGCTGGAGACTGCATTGCTGTCGTCGATGCTAGGCGTACTGGTGTGGTATTTCGGCTTCCAAGCCCTGGGTTTCACAGCCGCGACCGCGCTATCCCTGCAAAGCCTTGTCAGGCTTTTCGTTTACACCATATTCCTTACTGGCGGGTCTGTTTTATTTTCAGTTTTCTGGGTCAGCACGGCCGGCATGAACGCCCAAAGTGTGGCTAAACAGATACAATCCATAGGCATGCAAATTCCGGGTTTCAGAAGAGACCCACGAATAATAGAGTCTGTCCTGGAAAAGTACATACCCAACCTTGCGGTGCTGGGCGGCGTGTTTATAGGGTTGTTGGCGTCGTTCGCAGATTCTGTCAATGCGCTAGGCACGGGAACAGGCATACTGTTAACGGTAATGATAATTTACACCATGTACGAGCAGCTGGGCGCGCAGCAGATGGAGGACATGCACCCGGCCATAAGGAAGATGTTCGGGAAGGAATAAGCTTAACCCTTTTCTTTTAAAAAAAGAAAAGCTTTAATGGAAAAGAAAATCAAGTGATCTTATGCCACTAATAATCCTCGGGGGAGCGCCCGGCGTCGGAAAGAGCACGGTTCAAAATGTTGCGTTGGAACAGCTTCAGACAATAAAACCTGTCAAAGTCGCGACATTCGGTGATTACATGTTTGAGATCGCTGTCCATGACCAACTGGTTAAAAACAGGGATGAGATGCGGACCAAAATTCCGCGCGAAAAATACAAGGATCTGCAGGCAAAGGCAGCGGAACAGATATCGAAGGACGCCAAAGACCGCAATATTATCGTAAACACACACCTTTCGATGGTAACATCTTTTGGGTTGATACCCGGTTTGCCGTTGGACATATTAAAGATGCTTGCGCCGAAGATCATAGTTGTTATCGAGGCTGACCCGGACGAAATAACGCTGCGGCAAAAAGAGGACAAAGACCGCGAAAGATCGGATTTCGGCGATGCGGATAAACTTAGAGATTTCCAGAATTATTCACGATCCTGCGCCGCAGTTTACTCCGTGATACAGAACGTGCCTGTCAAGATAATCCTTAACAGGCAGGGCAAGATACGCGACGCGGCGAACGAATTAACAGAGGTTCTTAAGAATGTTTTTTGAGATCCAACTGAATGCAATTTTCGCACCTTTAATATCCGCCGGGATGTTTTTCGCCCTGACCATAATCTCTGTGTCGATGTCGTCGGTTACTACGATATTCTACAAAATTTTCGTAGACCAGGTACAAATGAAGGAAGTCAGGAAAAATATGGAAACTTACCGCGACGCCGCGAATGCCGCGCAAAAGGAAAAGAACATAGAAAAGATGAACGAGGATGTAAGCAAGATGATGGAGCTTAACCGAAAATACTTTTTTCTTTCCATAAAACCGCTGCTTCTATCCCTGGTTGTTTTTGCCGTTGTTTTCCCGTGGATGGGCAAGGAGTTTGTGGGCGTTTTGGTAAAACTGCCTTTCACGGTGCCGTTTGTCGGCAACGAGATGGGATGGTTCGGATGGTACTTTTTGCTCGCCGTACCGTCAAGCCTGATTATGAGAAAACTGCTGGATATACAATGAACAGATTTTTAAATCCGGAGTTCTATTCGATAGAGCAGCCGGGAAAGGACTTAAGTCTTTGGGAGCCAGATTCTAGCTTATGATAATCAGGGAAGATTCAAGCACAAACGAAAACCACGGAACATACCCGGGAAAAAGAACTATCGAGCAACTTCTGAACTACGGCGTTATCAACCTTAACAAGCCGCAAGGCCCGACGAGCCACCAAACGGTTGCGTGGATACGAGACATGCTTGCACTTAACAAAGTTGCGCACACAGGCACCATAGACCCGATGGTCAGCGGCGTTTTAGTCGTCATGTTAAACGAGTCTGTTAAAGCCACAGAATTAATCGGGCACGAAGAAAAAGAATACGTCGCGCTGATGCATGTTCACAAGCAACTGCCAAAAGAAACGATTGAAAAATCGGTCAGTAAGTTCGTAGGAAAAATCAAGCAAATTCCGCCCCTGAAATCCGCTGTAGCGCGCCGTGAGCGGGTTCGCGAGATAATGGACATAAAACTGCCGGAAATAAACGGGAAGGACGTTTTGTTAAAAGTCCGTTGTGAAGCGGGCACATATATACGCCGTTTGGTTGACGATATTGGTAAAGATTTGAAATGCGGGGCGCACATGGCCGAGTTGCGAAGAACGCGGGCCGGTATTTTTCGCGAGAGCGGATCTTTCACTATGCACGAATTGAAAGACGCCTGGGAGATTTACAAGGAAACAGGCGACGAGAAGACATTAAGACAAATTATCAGACCTCTGGAAGAGATTTTGCAGACACTGAAAATAAAACGATTAATAGTCAAGGATTCCGCTGTTAACAAGATCTGCAACGGCGCGGCTGTCGGCGTGAACGGAATCGCACAGTTTGACGAAAACATAATGAAAGGTGAGAAGGTTGTTATATTGACGCTGAAAGGCGAGGTAATCGCAGCAGCAACGGCGTTGATGAATTCTTCGGAAATTAAAAAGGCCGAGCGAGGTCTGGCGGCCAAGACGGACAGGGTTTTGATGAGGTTGAATACATACCCTTATTATGTGAACTGAAAAAAAGAAGCGCCGAGGAAGGGCGGATGACTAAAAGGCAATTTATAATTGTGTGCAGGATTTTCTATTTTTTTACCCCAAGAAAGTGTTTACAGCATCAGATTCAGCGATCATCTGTAAAAGGGCTTCGCATTTGCTTTAAAACTCTTAAAATCAGGAATACATCCACCTGTACCATGTTGCCAAATCGCCCATTCATAAGGTGCCTCTCCACGGTGCTCACATGGCAAATACCAAAATTGTGGCTGTAACGCTCCAGAACCATCGTTATGGTTCGCATGCTTCATTTGACTTATATTAAACAGCCGACTATTAAAAAGATAAGTTTATCTCTCGTAAACTTCTTTTCTGTGCTCGAATCTTAACAGGATAAGTTTATCGCCTTCAACTTTGTAAATAAGTCGGTATGGCTTAACATAAGTCGACCATTCTCCACTCAAGTCGTATCTCAAAGGTTTGCCAAAGTTGGGGTTTTCAGACACCTTAATTATCTGTTTTTGCAATTTTTCTTTTAGTCCTTTATCCTTGATTTTTTTTACATCATTTTCAAATTTTTCGGTAGGGACTATGAACTTTATTTCTACCATTTCTTAAACACTCTATAAAAAGCTTCTTTGGTATAAACTTTGTACCTGTTTTTTGCAATGTCTTCCCATGCCTCTTCAATAAGTTTCAAGGTTCTCAAATCTTCAGCCTTGATTTTTGTATTCAATTTTCTTAATACTATCATATCTTTTTTAGTGCTGATGGCAAACACGCTCCCTTCTTTGATCCCAAATTTTTTCCTTACATCAGCGGGTATAACCAACTGGCCCTTTGAGCTGACTTTTGTTAGTTCTGGAATTTCTATTTCTTTTCTCATAAAGGTAAGATATTCTTACTTATATATAAATTTGACTGAGATGCAAAAATCAGGCGCCGAGGAAGGGCGGATGACTAAAAGGCAATTGATCTCAATCGAATCCCAACAGCCACTTGGAAACCGGAAGTACCCTTATTTTTTTGCCTTTAACCGTAATTTCCTCCTCCTGTTCCATCGTTAGTATAAGGCCTTTGTTTAGCCTGAATTTCTCCATTGCACCAATCAGCCCGCCAATCTCCCTTTCCCGATTATTCCTATCCAAAGAGTAGCATACCTGAATCGCCGCGTTAATTTTTGAACCGTTCTTCAAGACAAAGTCACACTCGTTTTTATCCGAATAATAATACGGTTCCATATTTCGCCTCTTCAACTCTATAAAGACCAAATTTTCCAACACACGACCCTTGTTAGCGGAGAAATTGAACCCACCGAGCAGGCTGAATGCCGGATCCACAACATATATCTTTTTTGGAAAATTCAACTGTCTTCTCATGGAAAAATCGAACCTTTGCAACTCAAAAAACAGGTAAGAGTTGCCCAGATAGGAGGCGTATTCTTTGACTGTTATTGCATTGGATACCCCCAGAACTTTCTTCAATGAATTGTAGGTGAATTGCGAAGATATGTTTGTTGCGAATATATTAAACAGTTCCTTAATAACCTTTTGCATCTTTATCGAATATCTTGCGATAATGTCACGGTAAAGAATATTTTCATAAACGGTTCTTACATATTCTTTGTCCTTATTTTTCAGATATTCCGGCAAACCGCCTTCTATCATATATTTCTCAAATGCTTTTAACAATATCACTTTTTTTCCAGTTAGATATAGCCAATCTTTAGATGGAGAGATATTTCTGAATCTGAGATATTCAGAAAAAGAGAACGGGTAAACTTCAAAAGATTTGTATCTTCCGGTGAGCCTCGTCCCTAATTCTTTGCTCAAAAGGGATGCGTTTGAGCCTGTTATGACGACCTTCTTTCCCTGATCCTGTAATCTTCTCACAAACGTTTCAAACTTATCAATATTTTGTATTTCGTCGAAGAAGTATATCCTCGAGTTTCCATAGATTTCGACTAGAGCCTCGTTCAGCATTTCGAAGTCCTGCGACCTGAATTCTATGAACCTTTCATCTTCAAAGTTGACATAGCACCAGCCCTTCTTTTCCTTCATTACCTGTTTTAGAAGGGTAGATTTTCCACTCCTCCTCAGACCGGTAAGAATTATTATCCTATTATCGTTGAACCATTTTAATATTCCATCCAAAACGTTCCTTTTCACAGTCTCTTCGATAAGAGTATTTTCATGTTTCTGTTGGGTTACTACCTGCCTAAGGGTTTCCTTAATTATCATACTAATTGTTGATTAGCACTAGTATATAAATATACTAATTGTTGATTAGTATAAAAAAACAGGCGCCGAGGAAGGGAATTTCAGAGCCTCTTTTAGTTTTTGGGCATTGAAGGCCTTTTTTCTAAAAAGGGCTTCATTTGAACCCTTACTGAGCTATAGCTGCTAGAAACAGGTGCTTTGCAGCTAGACGCATAATATGTATGCGTCAGTTTCCGATGCACCTGTTTCGGTCTAGCGTTCGCCCAACCGGATGTCTAAGGCTCCGAACTTAAAGGATTCCTCATCTCGCCGCCTTGATCAGAATCAAGCCTTGTTGTCATAGCCTCTCAAGTATCGCCTATTTCATCAACTGGTTTGCCAGTCTCAAAATATCCGGCGCATCTGGTTGACCGAAATGGGCCTTGCCCATTTCAATCGTCATTAACCTGGTTCTGCCATCGATTTGTCTTAACAACAAAACCTCGGCTTTCCTCGGCATATTTAAATTAAGCTGAAAGGTTAATAAACCTCGGATTTTCATTTCAAATGAGTCGATCGTTTCTTATTTGCAATTCTTTTGGGGTGGTTTAGATAAAATAGCTTTATACTCTGATTACAGAATTAAATTATGGGCTGGGATGAGGAAGGCCTGCGTATTGGAGGTTATGTAATAAACAAAAATCTTTTCCCGGCGTTGTTGATACTTACAGGAATAATAATTCTGATTTTAGTATTTTTGCAGCTGTGATTTGTATGCAAGCACAAAATTCCGCCATAAAACCCGGCGAACTTAAATATAGAATTGAATCAGGGGAGAAACTATTAATTCTGGACGTTAGAGAGCGCGAGGAGTATCGGGACTGGCACATCAAAGGAAGCGTTAACATACCTATGAAAAAGATTGTCGGCGGTTCAAATCTTAATATCCCTAAAAAAGAGAAAATAGTTACCATATGCATGCATGGAATGCGCAGCGAGAAAGCCAGGCAAATTCTGGCGGATCGGGGCTATAACGCAAGTGTTATGCAGGGCGGAATGATAGCATGGAATAGTGTTTACGATATATCTCATGTTAAGGAGGGGAATGTCAATGTTGTTCAATTCCGCAGGATAGGCAAAGGTTGCATGAGTTACATGATTTGGAACGGTAAAGAAGCGCTTGCGATCGACCCTACCATAGACGTCAATGTTTACGCAGAATTTGCGGAAGCCAGAAAGCTTCGAATAGTCGGGGTTTTTGATACACACGCACAAGCGGATCATGTCAGCGGTGGTTATGAGCTGTCAAAAATCGCAAATACCGGTTATTTTGGGCCAAAGGAGCTTGGAAATAAGATAAAATATAAAATCGTAAACGAAGATTCGAGAATAGCTTTCGGGGATGCAGAACTTCTGGCTATGGGTACGCCAGGACACACGCCATCAAGTACGACTTATTTAGTTGAGGATATCGCGTTTACAGGCGATACGTTATTTGTTGAAAGCGTAGGCCGTCCAGACCTGGGTCAGGATGCTAGTTCGAATGCAGCTATATTATGGGAAACGCTTCATGGAAAATTTCTTAACCTTTCTTCAGATATTCGAATATTTCCAACACATTATAGTGATAAGGTGGAAATTGTTCCGGGCATACCAGTATACGCTTCTATGGCCGAACTTAAGCAAAGATTAAGAGCGCTAAGCATGGGCAAAAACGAGTTTATCGAGTGGGTTGCCAAAAACACGCCGCTGAAGCCAAATAACTTTGGCCTGATCAAAAAAATAAACAAAGGTTTAATAAAGATCCAGGACGAGGGTGAGTTACGTGATTTAGAAGCAGGGCCTAATCGCTGTGCTGTAAAATAATTAAGTATACTTAACCAAATTTTCCAGAGTTTTTTGTAAACGTTTGTTCGCAGCCCTTGCTGCAAAAATAGTAAAATCGTCCCCTGTAATCCTTATTGAATGCGCTTTTTTCATCAGCGTTCATTCCGCAAACAACATCTCTCGTAACGCATCTCCTAAACTAAAACTGATGTTATTTACAGTTATTTCATGTTTTTTAGCGTCCAGTTATAAACCACAGCGAACAGCCAGCCGTAGAACGCGCCAAGAATGAACCCGCCCACCAAAACTACGGGATAATTCATCATACTACCCCAGAAACCCGGATACATCAGGTTCATCATTGACGGTTGGCCGATCATACCGTGCCATAGTATGCCCGTAACCGCAACTACCGCACCGAACAAACCAGTCGCTACAGTTACGATTTTTTCATCGAGTTCGTGCATTAATTTAGCCTTTATTGCTGCCAAACTTTATACACCATAACATTACTAAGTAAGTCTGGGGTATATAAAAAAGCTTGCCAAGTTATTAAACATGGCAATGGATCCTGTCTGCGGCATGCACGTGGACGAGAAAAACGCAGTTTACAAAAAGGAAAAAGACGGGCAAACATTTTATTTTTGCAGCGAACGCTGTTTGAAAGAGTTTGAACAGCCGGAAATTGAGTATAGGAATTTGAAACGGACAACTTTGTTCAGTTCTGTGCTCGCCGGCATGGCTTTGGTTCTTACATATTTTCCTGTTTTGCCTGTACTGCCAAATAACTTCTGGTTGTTCATCTTTGCAACGCCGGTGCAGTTTATCGGCGGCTGGAGATTCTACAAAGGCATGTGGGACGCGTTGAAAGCGAAATCAGCGAACATGGACACATTAATAGCGACTGGCACATCGGCGGCCTGGTTATACAGCGTGTTTGTTGTTTTCCTTCCGCAAATTTTCGTGGGCGAGGCTTACTTTGACACGTCCGCGGCAATAATCGCCTTGATACTTGTCGGCAAGTTGCTGGAAGAAATGGCAAAGGGCAAAGCGTCGGAATCGCTAAGAAAACTTCTGGACTTGAGGCCAAAGACCGCGGTTGTGATAAGAAAGGGAAAAGAAATTGAAATTCCGGCTGATACGATAGAGATCGGCGACATAATGGTAGTGAAACCGGGCCAATCAATTCCGACAGACGGGGTGATAGTGGAAGGGCACACGGAAATAGATGAATCCGTGATAACCGGCGAAAGCCTGCCTGTCACGAGAAAAGAGAGCGACAAAGTTATCGGCGCAACGATAAATAAATCAGGCCTTCTGAAAATCAGGGCGACGAACGTGGGCGCAGATACCACGCTTGCCCAGATAATAAGCCTGGTCGAAAAGGCGCAGGTTTCCAAGGTGCCGATACAGAGGCTGGCTGACAGGATTTCCGCATATTTTGTTCCCGCAGTAATCGTAACAGCCCTGGTTTCTTCCGGTGTCTGGTATATTGTTACAGCCAACTTCATCTTTTCACTGACAATTGCGATAATGGTACTGATAATAGCCTGCCCCTGCGCATTAGGGCTGGCGACGCCCACTGCGATACTCGTAGGGACAGGCAAGGCTGCTGAGAACGGCATATTAATCAGGAACGGCGAGGCTCTTGAGACTGCGCACAAGGTGAACACAATCATTTTCGACAAAACCGGCACGCTTACAAAAGGAAAGCCTTCTGTTACGGATTTAATAGCGATTAACGGCGATACTAAGGAACTTTTGAAACTTGCAGCGATCGGGGAAAAAGGATCCGAACACCCGTTGGGCGAAGCTATAATCAGGAAGGCCGAGGAAACTGGAATAAAGGTCGAGTATGCAAAGTCGTACCATACAATTTCCGGAAAGGGAATAAAATCCGAATACCTAAGACGCGATTTATTGATGGGTAATGCGGCGTTAATGAAGGATAGCGATGTGGATGTTTCCCAGTTGGGCGCACAAACGGAAAGGCTTGAGACAGAGGGCAAAACCGCGATACTAGTAGTTTATAACAACAAGCCGTTGGGCGTTGTCGGCATTGCGGACACGTTGCAGGATTATTCCAAAGACGCTATAGACGGGTTGAGCGCAAAAGGGATAGAGGTGATAATGATCACCGGCGATAATGAGCGCACTGCGGCGAGTATTGCAAAACAAGCAGGAATAGAAAAAGTTTTTGCGAATGTGCTTCCCCAAAACAAGGCAGACAAGGTTAAAGAGTTGCAGGCGGAAGGAAAGGTTGTTGCGTTTGTCGGCGACGGAATCAATGATGCGCCTGCACTGGCGCAGGCTGATGTGGGCATTGCAATCGGCTCAGGTACAGACGTCGCCAAGGAAACGGGAAGTATTGTCCTGATCAAACATGATTTGCGAGACGTTTTCATTGCGATAGATATCAGCAGGTACGCCATGAAGAAGATAAAACAAAACCTTTTCTGGGCCTTCTTTTATAATACAGCAGGCATACCTGTGGCAGCCGGTTTGCTTTATCCTTATTTCGGGCTGCTGCTGACACCTTTAATCGCAGCGGCAGCAATGGCTTTCAGCTCATTCTTTGTTGTGGGCAATTCGGTTTTGATGAAAGGCTACAGGCCAAAGTTTTACTAACAATATAAGAATAACCGATTATTCCCCTGCATTTGCGTGAACTTGGATAAGCTTTCTGGCATAAGCCAGATTAACAAAACACCTAATAATAACACCTAATAATCATAGACCTTATTGAATCGTTTTTAAAGCCGCTTTTCATGGGCAGGTAAGTTTTGGGTTTTTACCAAGCTTTTGCAAAAGCTTTTAAGTTTAACCCATGATTTAATTACTATGAAATTTTTACACACAGGCTTTCTTATCGGTTTAGCAATTTCAATCTTGTTCGCTTCTGTTTATGCTGTTGCTGATGCGAATCCGGACGCAGGACTTAGTTACAAGTCCATTAACGGGGTTGATGTAAAAGATGTTTATTTGGATTACAACCTGGGTTATGCAGACACAGAAGACGTAAAACTCGATCTGGGGGTTGATCTGACTAATCCAGACAGTCCCAAGTTTATTAGGGGTATAGAAGCAGATCCGGCAGGTCCTGGCTTAACAATAGGATCCGTAGAGTCTCCTGCTAAGGGTGACGGTCTCACAATAAATCCAATAACCTATGATTACAAAGGTGCCAAAAAGGAAAGGACAATAAATGCTGAAACGTCTGCTAAAATCACAACTCCCTTCTTTTCCACCACATATTGCACTGGCCAATGGAGCAAATGTTCGTGGGCATCGGAAGATGACGGATATCCGGCAAACGCCACTGTGTCTACAGGCGTCAACAAAACCAGCGTGTGGTACAAGTTCGGCTTTGGCGTTAACTTTACTCCCGAGGGTTATACTGTCAAGGCAGTTTACCTGAAGTTAGATTTCTTTGTTAAGAACGATACAAGTGGTTTACTGGACCCGTCTTTCAAGAATCTGGACAACATTATGGACGGGTATATTGATGTCAGAGTCAGCGGAAACGGCGGAATAACATACGGGCTTTCTCATGTAATAAACGGAAGGATAAACGAGGCAACCTATATAGTTAATGTTACCGATGACTTGGCATGGACACTGTACGGGCTGGGCGATTCACAATTTAAGGTAAATGTAACCTGTTTCAGGAAAGGCTTCGGAAATCCTGTGGATTGCAGGCTTGATTACTTGGGTATGAGCGCTGTGATAGATGGTGGAATCGGCGACATAGAATTTAATCTAATATCCCACTCCGTAACACCGAACAGCAGTTCTATTGTGCAAGGCGAAATTGCCGAAGCGAACGTTAGCGTGTTTAGTATGGTTTCGCCGATACAGGTTAACCTATCAGCAGAAGGTTGCCCGCCAGCAAGCTCTTGCATATTTCAGCCGCAAAACGGGACTACGCCTTTCAGTTCAACGTTCAGGGTAGTTACAATCGTAAATACGCCAAATGGAACTTACAGAATAAATACAACCGCCACAGCGGCAAGCAGCCGAAAATCCATAGCTGTTTACACGCTTACAGTTCTTCCGCGGCCCAGACCTTTGGTATGCGCATCAAAAATCGACTTATCATTTAACAACAGCCCTGAAACAGACTTGGGTAAAACAAGCAATGTGTATACTGTAGGTGAGCCGTATAACTTGACTGTAAAAATTTACAATACGAGCAACATGACAATGCCGGACAAGTTGTTCTTTGTAAATGTAACACAAAATGATACGAATCTAGGTATAACATCCTTAACAACAGGTTCTGATGGCGTATACTATGAAGAAGGCACGATACCAAATGATGCAGTAGGCAAATGGCTTTTCGATGCGTTTGTTAACGATACAGGTTGTCCGTATATTTCTGACACTGAGAAATTAATAGTTTTAGGCCAAGGAGCTGTCATCAGCAACTGGAACATAAGCACTGACAAGGATGTTTACAATACCAGCGAAACTGCGAAGATAACTGTAAGCGTTGAACATGACGGTGGCGGAATAATACAAAATCCTTTCATAGACGTGATAGACCCTGTTAATCAGGTATGGACCGTGCCAATTAAGAGTGGTGCAACCGGATGTTCGGTAGCTGGAGGAACGCAACCAGCTTCAGCAGGATCCAACGGCATATTCAGGATAACCGGATCAACAAGTCCAGAAGCGGGCGAGCCATCGCCAACGCCCGGAGGCGGCGGCGGTGGAGGCGGGCCACCCATTGCGCATTGCACGACAACATTCAATGCTGAATTTGATAATACGCGTTTGACAGGAAGTTATACGATAAGGGTATCATCACACCAACTGGGCTCAAAGGAAAAGCATTTTGAAGTGTTTTCACATCTCCTTGCAGAGAAATTGATACAGCATGACATAGAAGAAATAAAATATATCACCTCCGCGACTGGTTCTGAAAGAATCGATGATACGGATGTGAATTTCTCCGCAGCGCTTTACAATTCCCATTCAAAGCAATACGTTGCTGCCATTTACGAATTTGGCTCCCGTGACAACGCTACAAAAATACTCGACGAGGCACTGGAATCTGGTTTGTACGAAGTAAGGCCGATAGGCGTTATAGTCAAAGGCGCAAGCGGTGTTGTGTACATGGCAAAGAATAAAGGAAGCGAAGATCCTGTATTTTATGTCTGGGCCAACGGCAACCAGCTTGCATTAATTGTATCAAAGTTTGGAATTTCAGAATTGTCATCGCCAAACAGCAAGCTTCTGCCAATACCGAAGATATTTTCAACAACCCCTTCAGTTTTAACACCTCCTGTAAGTTCTGGCGGTGGAGGCGGAGGCGGCGGTGGCGGCGGACTAATAGAACTGCCGCCGTTAGATGACTGGGGACTGGTCAGTGCATACGTTAAGAAATATCCTTCTGACCTTTATGCAATAACTTCGTTCACGCCGCCGAAAAGCTGCAGCGGCGAATGGAATAACTGTTCGTTTGTATTTGAAAACGATTCCAAGAGTTCAACAGCTATCCCGCAACTCAACAAAAACAAAACCGGAAGGTGGTCAGGGTATAATTTCACATCGCTTCAATATGGGAGAATCAAAAGTGTAATTCTCAGGGCTGATTTTTCAGCAAGTAACAACACGCTGGACAGCCTGACAGCGGTCGATGTAAACCAGGACGGTGTGGTAGATATCTTTGACGCAGAAATAGTTGGCGAAAACTTTGGGAAGACTGCCAATGATGCCAATAATCCGAGGGCTGATGTCAACAGAGACGGCGTTGTGGACGACCAGGATATATCGTTAGTGTCTGATAGCTTCAGGAAATCTGTGCCAAGCCCGTTGCTGGACATGAACGGTTATCTCGATATCAGAATAAGCGGGGATGGCGGAAAAACATACGGGCCGTCACACATAATACGAGGAACGCTGGGAGAAAAAACCTATTTGATCAATGTAACAGATGATTTTGAATGGACGCCGGAAAAGCTTAACAGCACCAACTTCGTAATCAATGCAACATGTTTCAAGAATTCGTTCAGCGAAGTCGAATGCAGGCTTGATTGGATGCCTGTTCAAGTGTCGTTTGTTCCGGCATTTGCATTTATTATTGATCCCATAATCCATGTAACAGAGCCTCCTGTTCCTGCACCATCCGGCGGCGGTGGCGGCGGACCTCCATTTGGTAGCAGCTCGTCCGGCAGAGGAGGCGGCGGTGCGATAACGACGACTACGGCAACAACGACAACCGCGGCTACAACAACTACTGTTGCGGCAGTATCAGTCTCAACACCGAGCAATGTTAAAACAGAAACAATACCAACAGCGACTACAGTGACAGCGGCTGTAAATAATGTTCAGCAATCCAGGAAATCAGCCATAGAAGTTTTTGTAGAGTCGATTATTTCATTGATTGCCAGGTTTCTGGGCCGGTAAATATTGAAAAGTTAACATCCATACCTTTTAGCCCACCTTTTGTTTTTGAATTCGCTTTTTTCGCAGAAAGATGTGTAAATTTCTCCGAAACCCTTTTCTAGAAGCAGCTCGTTAAGGTTCTTGTTGTTACAATAAACGACGGCGACCATTCTTCCGTAACTGCCTTTTGTTTGGTAGTCATCTTCATCGACCAAAGCGCCGGAACCAACAGGGCATGCGCCGGATGTGAAATTGTAAGCTTCTTTCCCGCCCGTTTCATAAATTTCAGGCGTACTAACTAATGCCAACCTAACTGTTATGTTGCCGACAACAAGCGTGTCGCCATCAATGACCCTTTCTACCGGTCCGTTCACACAGAGTGCACTGCCCGTGCAGATAGGCGGGCCTGGAAGCGTCAAGTAGCCGGAAAATGTACCCGCAAAAAAGAAAACCATCAGGCCGGCAAATACAGCCGGTATAAGATATTTCCGTATTTCGGGCATCATAATATATATTCCTTCAAAGAAACGATATAAGCTGAAAATGACAGGGATGAAAATCTACAATAGCCTGACCGGCAAAAAAGAGAAAGCAGGGAGACCAAGGCCGCTGGGAACCTATGTTTGTGGCGTAACGCCCTATGATGTCACGCACCTCGGCCATGCGTTTACATACATATTTTTCGATGTACTGATAAGATATCTAAAGTTTAAAAACTTCAAAATCACCTACGTGCAAAATGTCACAGACATAGACGACGACATAGTGAAAAGGTCTAAGCGGGACAACGTTAACTGGAAAAAACTAGGGAATATAAATCTGAAAAAATATTTGCGGGACATGAAGACGCTGAACAACGCACGGCCGGATATTATGCCAAGGGCGTCGGAGAACATCAAGGAGATCATAACCATAGTGAAAGCGCTTGTCACAAAAGGGCTGGCGTACGAAGGGGACGGAAATGTCTATTTTTCTGTAGACAGGTATAAAAAATTCGGCCAGCTAAGCAGGATTCCAAAAAATAAAATGCTGGCGATAGCGAACCAGCGTGGAAACTTTCCTGACGACCCGAATAAAAACGATCCGTTGGACTTTGTGCTGTGGCAGGCGAAAAAAGAGAAACATGAACCATCATGGAATTCGCCGTGGGGTTATGGCAGGCCGGGCTGGCACATAGAGTGCAGTGCGATGTCTATGAAACACACCGGAAAAACCATCGACATCCATGGCGGCGGCAGCGACCTAATTTTCCCGCACCACGAGGCAGAGATAGCGCAATCAGAGAATTATACAGGTAAAAAATTTGTAAGATTGTGGATGCATGTTGCCATGCTGAAATACAGGGGGGAAAAGATGAGCAAATCCAAAGGAAACCTTATTCTGGTATCAGATCTGTTGCGCAAGTACACGTCCAATGCCATAAGGATAATGCTGCTTTCGAACCATTACAGGAAACAGTGGGAATATAAGGAAAACAGGTTAAAGGCTGCGTCAAAAACAGACAAATTGTTTTCAAAAGCACACGCTACTTTATCGCGCGGCAAAAAGAATCTCAGCTTCGCATCTCATAGAAAAAGATTTTATGAAAGCCTGGATAATGACATTGGTACGCCTGCTGCTTTTGAGGCGTTAAAGAGGCTATGCAGGACAGTTATTAGAAGCAAAGGTACAGATATAGGAAAGGCTAAAGCTTTTCTGGGGGAAGCGTTTAACATTCTTGGGCTGGTGTACCGATGGAAGAGATAGATTTGAAAAATAAAATAATAATGGTGATTGGCGCGCACCCCGATGATAACGACTTTGGCGTAGCCGCAACAGTTTCTAAGGCTTCTAAGCTTGGATCAAAGGTAATCTATGTAGTTGCAACAAAAGGCAACCGCGGCACGCATGACGAGAGCATGAACGAGGAAAAGCTTGCAGAAATGCGCGAAAAGGAGCAAAGAGATGCTGGCAGAATACTAGGCATTTCTGAATTTGAATTTCTGGGGTACAATGACGGAGAGCTTACCGTTAATATGGAGCTCAAAGAAAAAATAACAAGGCTCATCAGGAAACACAAACCTGGCATTGTATTTACAACGGATCCTAGCAAGTTCTATTATAAAGACCGCGGTTTTATAAACCATTCCGACCATCGCGCGATAGGCGAGGCTGTGATAGACGCTGTTTATCCGTTGGCGCGGGATTTTTTATTCTTCCCTCAACATGCGAAAGAAGGATTGAAATGGTTCCATGTCAAAGAAATATGTTTCTCGAGTTTTGACCCTGCTGACATAAACAGCTTTGTAGATGTAAGCGATGCAATTAATTTAAAGGTCAAGGCTCTTGAGGCGCATATAAGCCAGATATCGAATATAGACCGTTTAAAACAGAGAATGCTGGAACGGGCCGAAGCAATCGGGAAAGCGGCAGGCTGCAAGTATGCGGAAGGTTTCGTGAGAATCAAGCTGCCGCCATAACCATTTTTAAATTTAACATACCATTATGGCTTAATGGCATTAAATATCATGGAATGGCCGGGCATAGAGTATTATAAGCTAGCCCGCGCAGAGGGGCCAAAGGGCAGAAACGTTTTTCTTGCAGAACTGGCTTCTGAGCTGGAAATTGCAGGCCTTCGTGTCGAGGAAGCTATGGTGATTTCCAGAGGACAAGAATCCAATCTTCACAGGGAGCTGAAAGAGATTACAAGGCGGTTGGGAGCTGTTTATTGTGATGGCTGTGTAGAGTGTTACACAGAGAATGGGGTGAATGTTGCAATTGTGGCAGTGGACAAGCCCGAACCTTTGAACAACTCGGGAAGGTATGCAATTTTCTCAACCTTTACGAAACCTTACATAGGAGACCCTGTTGCCGAATACGTGACAGGTATGGAAAGGCTGTGGCGCACGCATAGGGACGGAATAAGGCAGGGAGACAGGCTGATTATATATCAGTCTATGCTGGAAACAGAGCTTAGGGAAGTGTTTGACAAGCTTGGTGTAGGCTTTGCCAGCGTTGGCAGATATAACAGCATCCGTACCAAAATATGATTGATCCAATGAAAAGAAGAAACAAATCCGGCATGAAGATATACGGACCGGCCTTATTGTTGGTGTTGGCCCTGCTTATTGTGTTATTTATTTACAATTTCGGCGTACGAATATCGGTTTCGACTGGGTGGAAAGCATAAGCCTGCCCGATGGTTTCGGGATTTCTGTTTTCGCGGATTTCGGAGGTGAGGGATTGTCTTACCCGGGCCCGAACAACGGTCCGCGTTTGATGGCGTTCAGAAACGGAACTTTGTTTGTCACAATGACAAAAGACGGCAAGGTTGTTGCCTTGCCCGACGAAAATAAGGACAGCAAGGCTGACAAGGTCGTTGTCTTTGCGGACAAGCTTAGAAATCCGCACGGAATCGCGCTGAATAAAGACTGGGTTTACATTGCCGAAGAGGACAAAGTTTCAAGGTTTAAAGATGCGAACTTTGACCTTGAGCCCGACAGCGAACCGGAGACAATGGTTTACAACATACCGACAGGCGGGCATTTCACCAGAACTTTGCTGATACATAATAACAGCCTGTATATCAGCATAGGATCAAGTTGTAATGTCTGTTTCGAGGAAACGGGGATGAGGGGCGCCATAATACAATGCGACCTTGAAGGCAACAACTGCTTGCTGTTTGCCTCGGGACTGAGGAATGCTGTCGGCATGGCGGTTAACGAAAAGACCCAGGAAATTTTCGCTACGGATAACGGGAGAGATTTGCTGGGCGATGACATTCCGCCGGAGGAGATAGACGTGCTTGTAAAGGGAAAAAATTACGGATGGCCTTTGTGCTACGGCAACAGGATACACGACACGGATTTTGACAAGAACATCTACATCAGGGACCCGTGCGCTGATACGGAACCGCCGGTCGTCGAAATGCAGGCGCATTCCGCGCCGCTCGGTTTAACTTTTTATCACGCTGACCAGTTCCCGGAAGAATACAGAGGAAACCTTTTTGTTGCATTCCACGGCTCATGGAACCGTAAAGAGCCGACGGGCTACAAGGTGGTACGCATAATAGTTGACGGCAACAAGACTGTTGTAAAGGATTTTGCAACAGGCTGGCTGTACGACGGAAAAGTGAGGGGAAGACCCGTTGATGTCGTTGTTGCGCCGGACGGTTCGCTGTTTGTGTCCGATGACAATTCCGGCAGAATCTACAGGGTATACTATGAGGCGAATTGACGAATGGCGGAGATAATCGAAGGCGGTGTCATAGAATCTTTTGAGGAAGTCCCTGATGTAAGGGTTGTCAGAATAAGGCCGGACAAATGGGTGGAATTCAAACCCGGCCAGTATTTCCAGATATTCATACCAGAAGGCGAAGAAACCGTCAAGCCGTATTCAGTAGCCTCGCCGCCGTCCAACCGCAAATATCTGGAATTCTGCGTCAAAAGGGTTGAGGGCGGGCACGCATCCAATTTCATGTTTAATACTGAGCCGGGCGAGAGGTTAAAAATGCAGGGCCCGATGGGACGGTTCGTGCTACAGGAGCAAATAACCAATGACATAATCTTCGCTGCAACAGGGACAGGCATATCTTCGATAAAGCCGATGATACGGACAATTTTTGAACGCGGAACAGACAGACAGATCTGGCTGTTTTTCGGCATCCGAACGGAAAATGACATAATTTATAAAAAAGATTTTGAAACGCTTGCTTCAAAACATAAAAACTTTCATTTTGTTCCTTCGCTTAGCAGGGCTTCCGAAGCGTGGAACGGCGAGCGCGGTTATGTTCAAGACGTGATGAAAAGGCTGATCAAGGACATAACAAACAAGGACATTTACCTGTGCGGCGTGGCTGAAATGGTGGAACAGATGCGAAAAATTGCTGAGCAACTGGGCTTTCCGAAGGAAAAGATACACTTTGAGAAATACGTTTGATTCGGTTTTAATGGCAGTCTGACAGTTTTTTGCATATTTTTATGTCTGTTACGGGTATTATTATCGGTGATTATTGATGTGCAGCACTTGTGGATGTGCCCCAATGGCCAAATCTGCCAAGAAAAAGAAATGATCTCAGGCCGCCTTCGGCTTTAACACAACATCGCAACTTCTGCACATGCCCGGTTTTTTGTACATTTTTTCGCATACGCGGCACGCAAAGACCAGCTTTGTCATGTTCTCTTCTTCATGCTCCTGTTCAGCAGCCATAAAATCACTTCAGCTTCAAAAGCTTTTTCAGTGTGGGTACGTCGTAACCGATCACTATGTCACCGTCTATGTCCGTCACAGGAATGCCGGCCTGCCCGGACTTTTCAAACGCTTCCTCGGCCGCGCCCTTTACTTTTTCTATGTCGCGATCCTCAAATTTGATTTTGTTCGCTTCCAGGAAGTCTTTAACCTTGTGGCACCAAGGGCACCATTCTGCAGTATACGATATAACCTTCAACGAATCACCGATATTTCTTTTTGTAAACAGCAGGTTAAATAGGTTATCCAGCATCAACCCCGATCTCCGTTTCATTGAATATATCACCCAACCTTTTTGCCGCATCCACGAGCCTTGGACCAGGCCTGTTCAGAAGCGAATCATCCATCACAACGACCTTATTATTTTTTACAGCATTCAGGTTTTGCCATCCGGGCCTTTGCAGTATAAATTTTTTGTCAGCCTTTTCGCCGAACCCGCACAAAGACATCAGGATAATCGCCGGATCAAATTCTGCCACTTCTTGCAGGGTGGTTTCACGGCTTATTTCCCCGCTCTTTATCATACTTTCCCCGCCGGCTATCCTGATTATATCGGGGACCCAGTTGCCTGACACTATGGGAGGGCGATGCCATTCCTCACAATAAACTTTTTGACGGGATGCGCCCGCAGACCTCTTTATTTTATCAAGCCCGTTCATCATTTTGCGAACCAAAATCTCCGGTTCTTTTAATTTATTGCAGGCTTCGCCAACGGTTATTATGCTTTCGTAAACTTCGTCCAGATTTTTCGGATCCGTGTGAACGACATAAAAACCTTTTGCGCTCAGGGCCTTTGCAATCTTTTCCTGCAAAAACGTGGACGTGAATATCATATCAGGCTTAAGCGATTCTATTTTCCCGTATTCGGCGTCTATCCAGCCGCCAACTTTAGCTATTTTCTTAGCCTCTGCGGGATAATCGCAAAACCTTGTCACGCCCACTATTTGCGACCCCATACCAAGCGAAAAAAGTATCTCGGTGCTGCTTGGGGCCAAAGAAACTATGCGAAAAGTCATGGCGAACCCAGGAACTCCAGGATTTCCTTCGAATGCCCCACAGGATTTACTTTGTGGAATATTTTATCTATCACGCCTTTTTCGCTGATTATGAAAGTCGTCCGTTCGACGCCCATGAATTCACGGCCCATGAAACTTTTCTTTTTCCAGACTCCGTACGATTTGCATATTTCCTTGCCCGGATCGCTTAGCAGCGAAAAATTCAGGCCGTGTTTTTTCTTGAATTTTCTGTGGGATTCGGTGCTGTCAGGGCTCACGCCAATCACAACCGCGCCTTTCGAGGCCAACGTTCGGATGTCGTCCCTGAACGAGCAGGCTTCCTTGATACAACCGGGCGTGTCGTCTTTCGGATAAAAATACAGGATAACCTTCCTGTTTTTGAAATCGCTGAGGCGCACCTCCTTTCCAGAATCAATTTTAGCAGAAAAATTCGGCGCCCTGTCGCCTTCTTTGACAGTGCTTAAAATTTCGCCGGTCAACGCATCCGGTGCCATATTCTTAACTCTGCAGAATGTTATATATATTTTCACCTGTCTAATATTCTAAGTTCAAGGTGCGTGTAATTTGGCAAAGGTTTACAAGGTAGAATACGACCGCAATAACTGCATAGGGGCGGGCATATGCGCTGCGTTAAATCCGGAAAATTTTAAGATCAATGACGACACGAAAGCGGATCTGATCGGCGCCACATTTAATGAAAAAACCGGGATGTGGGAGAAAGAAATTACGGAAGAAGAATATGAAAAAATGATGGCTGCCGCAGGCGGCTGCCCTGTTCTTGTCATTCATGTCATAGACAAAGAGACGGGCGAGAGGCTGGTTTAACAGGCTTGTTATTTCCGGAGCAGGTTATACCACACGTTCAGGTCTTCGTAAGAGCCTTCTACTTCAATGTCACTGGCCGCTTTTATCCTTACAGGCCGGTTTAGTCTTCCTGCGTAAATCCAGCCAAGGTTCGCGGACTGCTGGTTGACACCTCTGGATACAGCCCTGTTTTCCGCGTAAACCAGATGAACGCCGTCTCCGTAAAGTTTTAGAAGCTCTTCCGTTGCTGTATGCACGCAGGCCTGATTCAATCCGTTGCGTGTGTGATCCGGATGCGTAGCCTCGTCGCTGATCTCGCTGATCCTTAACAAGCCTCTGTCTGTAGGGATTTCCATGACTTCTGCGACAGCAACAGATGCGATTTCGTCGTTCCCGTTTCTTGCAAGAACTGTTATGGAATTCGGATTTTGCACAAGCCCTGCCACATTTTGTTCTGTCAAAGGAAATACATATTCTTGATAGACTGTGTTGTAAAGCTGGGTCAGGTTTCTTACATCCTGATCGCTTCTCACACCGCGGGCGGTTTCGATTCTGTAACCGTTTCGTCCGGCTTTTGAAGTCGGGTCCGTTTGTTTTGCGGTCCTTAAGGATTCGGCAATGATCGAATCTTCCTGGCGAAGAATGTTTTCGGGTTCAATTCTTTCCTTTTTGTTCTCTCCGAAATATTGTACCCAAAAACCGTCCCACCCGCTGCCAGATAATGGGATAGGGTGCGTTTCAAAGCCGTTAAGATAAAATTCCGTATAAAATTCAGGCTGCGGTGCCCAAATGCCTGAAGGCCGTGCGGGTTCATAATCGATTTGTACCCTTTTTCGTGGCGTTGCTGTAAGCGGATAGTTAGTCACGAACCTAACGGATAATCTGGACGCATGGTTCGCATCTCTAAGCCTTCTGGCTTCTTCTATGAAGGTTGTCGCGGCATCCGGGTCTGCGATTACGGATCCGCAAAATCCTTTTACCCTGTCATTGTGCGCGTCGTACGTTGGCTCTACAGATCCGATTGAACTGGGCTGCATTGTCATAAGGACATAATAACGAGTTTATACTATATTAACTTAATGTTACTATAGTAACAAATATTAAGGGTGGTGTTATGGTAACTGTAAGCCATATTGTGAAAAAGTTTGTCGACGATTCGTCCTGCCTTCACGAGTGCCTAGGCAAAAGCCTGTTAAATTATGCCTACACCGCGGAGTACCTGCGTCCGAAAGTCGAGGCTGAGCTGGGCAAGAAGATAAAATTATCAGCCATAATAATGGCTCTTAGGAGATACGGCGAAGGCCTTGAAAGAAAGTATGAAAGCAGGTTTCCTTTTGATTACAGGTCTGAAGTCACCCTTAAAGGCGGTATTGTGGATATAGCAATACAGAGGTCGCCGACGCTGTTCGCGAAACTAAGATTGCTTTACAATTCTACGGACTACGAAAGGGGCGACGTGCTTAATATCATACACGGAAACCACGAGATAAGCCTGATAACAAATGAGAAAAACAGGGGAAAGGTTTTGAAGATTCTTGAGCATGAAAAAGTGCTCCATGTCGAGCCAAGGCTGGCTCAACTGTCTCTAAGGTTCCCGCGCGATTATATTTACACGCCCGGTGTCATATTGCAGATGGTGCGCGCATTAAACTGGGAGAACGTCAACATATTCGAGATCGTATCGACGTTAACAGAGGTTAATTTCATAGTCAGCGAAAAGGAGTCTGTAAAAGGCTACAGGGCGTTGCAGGAATTGGTTTCCAGAGGTTGATTAGCGATCTTGCAGAGCTATCATCAGGGCGTACCAGGAAAGCAATGCGCATTTCAGCCTTGCAGGGCTTAACGAAATTCCAAGCGTTTTCAGAAACTGCTCCTTTGCCAGGGATTTAGCATCTTTAGAGGATTTGCCTCTTATTTCGTCAAGAAGCAAATCCGCGCTGGCCTGCGATATTGCGCAGCCAAAGCCGTTGAATTTGGCTTCCGATATTTTCCCGTTCTCGATTTTCAGGTAGATGTCTACCGAATCGCCGCAAAGAGGGTTTGTTTCATGAACCTCGGCTGTAGCGTTTTTAATTTCGCCCCTGTTTACAGGGTCCTTGTACCGTTCCAAAATTTCTTCAGCATACATGTCAAGCATTTCAGACACCAAATGTTTTCTTTACCTTGTTGATACCGTCAATCAGGCTATCGATATCGCCTTTATCGTTGTAGATATAGCCGCTTGCACGGGCAACCGCTTTAACGCCCAAACGCTTCATTAACGGCTGCGCACATGCATGACCGGAGCGTGTCGCTATTCCTTCCCTGTCGAGCAGGGATGCAACGTCGTGCGGATGGACGCCTTTGACGTTAAACGAAATAACACAGCCTTTCTTGTTTTCATCCTGCGGGCCGTATGTTGATACATTATCAAGCTTTGAAAATTCGTTCAGGGCGTGTTTTGTTAACACGATTTCGTGTTTCCTTATTTTGTCAAGTCCAATTTTTTTGAGGTAATTTACAGCTGCGTTAAGCCCTACAGCGCCTGCGACATTTGGAGTTCCGGCTTCGAATTTCCACGGAATGTCGTTGAAGTTTGTGTTTTCAAGAGTGACAGTTTTGATCATATCCCCGCCGTACATGAAAGGTTTCATGCTTTCCAGATGCTCTTCTTTTGCGTACAAAACGCCTATGCCCGTGGGGCCCAACATTTTGTGCCCCGAAAAGGCGAGAAAATCGCAGTCTAATTTTTGTACGTCGACGGGCATGTGAGGTACGGACTGCGCGGCGTCCACTAGAAATAACGAACCGTTGTCGTGGGCAATTTTTGATATCTTATCCACTTCATTAATTGTCCCGAGCACGTTTGACGCGTGCGTAGTTGTTACAAGTTTTGTGCCTTTTGACACCATGCCGTTTAATTTTTTCAGGTTAATCCCGAAATTTTTTGTAATGTCCGCGAATTCCAGGTCCATTCCGTGGGAATTGATAAATTGCCATGGGACTATGTTTGAATGATGTTCCATCACAGTCGATATTATCTTGCCGCCAGAAGGAGCGAGCGGTAAGAGGTACGAGTAGGCAACAAGGTTAATGCCTTCTGTTGCATTACGAACGAAAACAATCTCTTTTTCACTGTTTGCGTTTATCAGGCCCGCAACTGTTTTCCTTGCGTTCTCATACGCTTCCGTGGCCTCTTCGCCGAGCTTGTGGACGCTTCTTGATACGTTTGCGTTGCTGTTTTCGTAATAATCTTTTATCGCTTTAATTACCTGTACAGGTTTTTGCGAGGTTGCTGCCGAATCAAGGTAAACAAGGTTTTTTCCGTTGATTTTCCTTTTCAGTATGGGAAAGTCCTTTTTTAATTTTTCAATGCCCTTCATGGTCAGACCTCAACAGAGATTTTATTGTTTTCGATTTTTATTTTATACGTCCTGATCGGCCTTGTGGCAGGGGGATTTGTGGGGTGCCCGTCTGACAAATTGAACGCGGACAAATGCAAAGGGCACACAACGCTGTCCTCATTCAGAAATCCGTCTGACAAATCAGCTTCTGCGTGCGTGCATATGCGGTCAACTGCAAAAAATTTGCCGGAACGGTTGACGATCATTATTTGTTTCCCTTCGATGTCAAATGGTTTCATTTCCCCTTCTTTCACGTCTTTTACATTGCACAATTCTATCGAATTTGTCATAGAAATCATCGGTACTTATAGTGGCCACTGAATATATCCTTTTCTTGGACGTCTTCGATGTGATCTTCCAAAGATGATAGGAATTCTTTTGAGGGTATGCTCATTTTTTCCCCTTTCCACTTTGAGTCTACTATGGATCTTGCTAATTTTCTTATGTGGCTAAGAGGTATTGTTTGTATCAAAGGCTCGAAAAAGCCGTAAACTAAAGTTTTTCTGGCATCGTTTTCGCTCAGGCCCCTGCTCATTAGGTAGAAAATTTGGTCTTCATTAACCTGGGATACGGATGCGGAGTGCGTTGCTTTAACGTCCTTATTTTTAATTTCCAGGCTAGGTATTGTATCGGCTTTTGCATCCTTGCTGAGAAGCATTGCGTATTCTGCCAGATAGGCATTCGAATTTTTGGCATTCTTGTTAATATCTATCATGCCTTTCATTACCGCATTAGCAGAATCTTTCATCACACCTTTTGATCTTGTCCTGCCTGTGGTTGATTCTCCTGTGTGAATGAGGTTGGACATTATATCAAATTTCTGAGTTTTATCCCCAAAAATTATTTGGTTGTCTATAGCTGTTGACCCATTTCCTTTTAGCACGCTGTCTACCTGAGATTTTGTGAATTTGCCGCCGAACATGCTTAGATTCCAGGATATTTGGCTATTGTTTTCACAGAAGCATTTTTTGATGTCCACGTCTGTTACATTGCTTCCTAAATTTTGCAGTCCACCGAAGACGACTTGAGAGTTTTCACCCAAAAATATTTCTGTAAAGTTGGTAAACAACGATGGTTGTGGGTTATCTGTCAATGAATAGTTTTCTTCAATAAATGTGAAATAGCTTTGTGGATCTGCTATGATGATGTTTCTGGAAGATATGTTCTGCCTGTCTTCCAGTGATATGCTTCTAAAAGGAATTTTTACATTTACATTTTTTGGAACATAAAGAAATATACCGTTGCTGAAGAAGGCTGAGTTAAAAGATTCTAATTTGTTCTCGCTTTTCATATTTTCCAGAAGATATCTTTTGATTAAGTTTGGACACTTTTCTATTGCGGTTATAATATCGGTGAATATAATTCCGTATTTTTTCAGTTCCGGATTAATTTCGGATATAAAAATATTGCTGCCGTTCCGGATTAATGTAATGCTATCGGAATCTTTCAAATATTCCGGTATCTCTCCTGACTTTTTTGAATTTTGGCTAAATTTTTCTAAGTTTAAGCAGTTTTCATCCGTATATTTTGTAAACAGGGAAGATTGTTCTAATGGAAGATTATTGAAAGACTCAAAAGATTTTTTTCTGAAACCTTTTAACCATCCAGCTTCTTTATTGGTAGATTCTAAAATAAGGTTTTGCATGGAATCAGCCTAACCCACCGATCCGGCCATTTCCAGTTGGATGAGTCTGTTAAATTCCAGGGCATATTCTAAAGGAATTTCTTTGGCGAAAGGTTCAAAAAAGCCCATTACTACCATGTTTAACGCTTGTTGTTCGCTTAATCCTCGCGACATGAGATAGAAAAGCATGTCTTCCCCTATCTTTCCCACCGTTGCCTCGTGGGTTATGGTTGCCGTGTCATCGTGTATTTCGTTATATGGGTATGTGTCTGTTCTTGATTCGTTGTTAATCAACAAGGCATCGCATCGCACGGTTGACTTGACATTCGAAGCTCCTTTTCCAACATACAACAATCCGCGGTATGTTGTGCGACCGCTGCCTTTGCTTACAGATTTTGCGGTGATACGCGAACTGGTATTCGGTGCCAGGTGAATTGCTTTTCCGCCCGTGTCCTGGTGTTGTCCATTACCTGCGAATGCTACCGATAAGATATCTGCTTTTGAATTACGACCGCGCAGATAAACGGACGGGAATTTCGTCGTTATTTTTGATCCTAAATTAGCGTCAACCCATTCTACCGTTGCGTTTTCGTAGGCGTGCGCGCGCTTTGTAACTAAATTGTAAACATTGTTGCTCCAATTTTGTAGTGTCGTATAGCGTACATGGGAGTCGGGTAATGCGACAATTTCTACAACAGCCGCATGGAGGGAATCTTTTGAGTATATGGGAGCTGAGCAAGACTCAATATAGTGTAGCTTGCTTCCTTTATCCGCTATTATTAAGGTTCTTTCAAACTGACCGAATCGTTGTGCATTAATTCTAAAATATGCCTGTAAAGGCTGTTGAACGTCAACTCCAGGGGGTATGTAAATAAAACTCCCGCCCGAGTATACTGCCGAATTCAATGCTGAAAATTTATTGTCTTCCGGCGGAACAATAGTCCCGAAATATTTTTTGAATATATCCGGATATTTTTGCAATCCTGTGTCCGGGTCTGTGAATATTACACCTTTTTCTTCAAGAGGCTTCAAAATGCTGTGGTAGACGCTGTCAGAATCATATTGAGCCCCCAAACCTGCTAAAAAAGACCTTTCAGCCTGCGGTATACCCAATTTATCAAAAGTTTCTTTTATTTCCTTTGGCACATCTTCCCATTTAGTTTCAGATTTTTCAGAAGATTTCATATAATATATTATTTCGTCGAAGTTGATTTTGCTAAAATCCGCACCCCACGTGGGCATTTTTTTCTTAAGAAAAGTATCAAGCGCGCGCAATCTGAACTTATTTATCCAGTCGTTCTCGTTTTTTTCATTCTTAATTTCTGAAATTTCATTTACAACTTTTTTGGACAGGCCCGGCTCTGTTGAATGGACGGGCTTTTCAGGCATTTTGAAGCCGTATTTTTTTTCATAGTCCTTGTTAATGGTTATCTGCTTCATGCGACCACCGCGAATTCGTTGTAACCGGAGCTTTCCACACGGTCAGCGAGGGAGGCGTCCCCTGTTTTGACAATCCTGCCGTCGACCATTATGTGAACAAGGTCAGGCTTTACATTTTTCAGTATCCTGTTGTAATGTGTTATCATAAGAATGCCTGTGTTGCTCTCTTTTTTCAGGTTGTTTATGCTGTCGGAAATTGTTTTCATTGCGTCGACATCCGTTCCGGAGTCGGTTTCGTCCAAAATCGCAATTTTTGGCCTAAGGATAGTGGCTTGAAGAACCTCGCTCTTCTTCTTCTCGCCGCCGGAAAGGCCTTCGTTAAGGTATCTTTTGGCAAAATCTTCATCAATACCCAACGAATTCATTTTTTCCTTCATAAGTTTCCTGAATTCGGACACGGAAGCAATGTTTTTTTCGTCCATGCCAGTGTTAATGTGCTTATAAGCGGTTCTAAGGAAATTTGCCAACGAAACGCCGGATATTTCCAAAGGATGCTGGAAGGCCATGAATAAGCCGAGCTTTGCGCGCCGGTCAGGCGTGAGCGCCAATATACTCTTGCCTTCGAAAATTATGTCACCCGAGGTTATTTTGTATTTGGGGTGGCCCATTATCACGTTTGCGAGCGTACTCTTCCCAGAGCCGTTCGGTCCCATTATGGCGTGCGTTTCGCCTTCATTTACAGTGAGGTCTAGCCCTTTCAGTATCTCTTTGTAGTCAATCACGACATGAAGGTTCTTAATTTCCAGTTTGGAAGCCATTTTTGCGCCAACGACTTTTCAATAGTATATATTCTATAGTCAATAGAGGCACAATCTATATAAACCTTAAAAGGCGCAGTTGATTTAGTGAGTTGTGTGGAAAGAAAATCATTGCCCTGCGGGACGCATATGGGCGCATGCCCACTAAGTTCTCACATAGAACTGGTAAGCAAGAAATGGTCTTTGCAGCTGTTAAAAATACTTGCGGCAGACTACAGCAAGCGGTTTAATGAAATGATAAAATCAATAGAAGGGATAACACCGAGAATACTCTCGCAAAGGCTTGCCGAAATGGAAAGAATGGGAATAATATCGAAGAAAAAATTAAACGAGGCCCCGCCGCGCGTTGAATATTCCCTTACCAAAAAGGGCAGGGAACTGACGCAATGCTACAGGCCCGGCGTTACCCATATCATCAAAAGCTGATTTTGCATGAGACTGGGTTTTGTGGCCGGACTGGTTGATACAGAAACAAGCTGGATTGCAAACACCGCAAAAAAATTTGCAGAGCTTACGGACCGTATTATAATTGAATTCCACCAGGAGCATAACTGGCTAAAAAAATTAAATTTCCAGTCCAGGAAAAAAAGGCTGGCCGAAGAAAGGCTTAAGGAATTCTGTGACGCCGCTTTCGGGCTTCATTTGCCGTGGGAGCCGAAAAAGAATTACCGTGCCGTGGAAAAAAATTTCAGCGATGAGGACATCATTTCATGGCTGCGCTTTTGCGCTGACAATGAAATAGAATTTTTCAACATGCACATCGAATGGGGCGACGGTGTTTCGGGGAAAGAGTGGAAAGACGACCCTTCGACAAGGGATGCATACGTTGAAAATGCGGCCGAAAACCTGAAGAATGTTTTTTCATTTGCAGAGTCCAATGGCATCAAACTGTCTTTGGAAACGCTGCCTTCATGCCTGTTCGTCGAGGATAGAGGCGAGCATCTTGTGAGCTTTCCCGCATTTCCTGAAGACTATCTGGAACTGCGAAAGATTTCCGGCTTTAATTTCGGGATAAACCCTGACGTCTGCCACGCTGCCGTAACCTGGTGGAACATGCAGAATGGTGTCGGATACGGAATTTATGGAAGCGATCTGCCATGGAAAGGATTAAGCCTTGAAAAATTCCTTGGGAAAAGCATACTTGAATCAAGGCCTGTCAAGCAGATACATATGGCCGATTTTAAGGGCAACAAAAGCCCGTCGGAACACGCAGTAACTTTGGGCGGCGGGCTGTTAACCAGCGAAGCGATAAGCGCTGTGTTAAAAAATATCGAAAAGAAAACGGCCTTAATCCCGGAAATACAGGAGGATTGGAGGACAAGAAAAGCCATCAAAAACTGCGGTTATTTGCCTGAGACTGTTCGATCGCTGGACAAATTAACAGGGTTTAGAAACTTATTTAAATAGTAGCCTCGAGAGTTATAGAGCGGAAAACCAAATATACCGACGGTATAAATTATTACAGTGATTTGATGGTCGAGCAAAGATTTGAGGAAATAGTACGTCTGATGGACACAGACCTCGACGGTAACGAATCCTTGGAAATGTCTCTAAAGCGGATAAAGGGAATTGATTTTCGATTGAGCAGGGCTATACTGGTGGTTTCGGGCCTCGAACCAAAAAAGAAACTGAAAGAAATTTCCGAGGATCAGATAAGAAAACTAGAGGGCATTATCAAAAATCCGGTTCAGTCCGGGGTACCGTCGTGGATGATCAACCGAAGAAAGGATATTAATACGGGAGAGGATATGCATCTGGTTTCAAACGATCTTGATTTTGCAAGAAAATCCGATATCGACATGATGAAAAAGATAAGGACGTGGAAAGGCTTAAGACACACGTTAGGACAACCGGTACGCGGGCAGAGCACTCGCTCATCGTTCCGGGTATCCGGAATGGTTATAGGCGTTTCCAGAAAGGCTGTGAAAGCCGCGGCAGCGCCTGCAGCTGCAGAAGCAGCAGGTCCAGCAGCAGGGGCAGCGCCAGCAACAGCTAAACCAGGAGTTGTTGCAGCGAAACCTTCAGCGGCAACGGCCAAGCCGGCAGCGGCACCAGGTAAACCGGCGGCGCCAGTTAAACCTGAAGCGAAAAAGAAGTGATGACCAATGAGAAAAATACGATCCAAAATTAAGCCTGTCATAGACCACTGGAACGAGGAAAGGATAGCGTCAGAAAGGGAATTAATGAACAAGTATGGGCTGAGGCGCAAAAAGGAGCTGCGAATAGCCGAAGCTATCCTACGAGGATTCAGAAACCAGGCAAAACAACTTTTGACCAAAGCCGATGAAAACAAAAAAAAGGTGCTTTTTGAGAAATTGCAGTCTTTAAACGTTTTGGGTGTTGACCAGAACCTTGACGATGTTTTATCGCTGGCACTGGAGGATATTTTGGAAAGGCGATTGCAGACCATAGTAAACAAGAAGGGATTTGCAAAAACAGTAAAACAATCCAGGCAGATGATAACCCACGGCAGGGTTTGCATAAATTCGCATAAAATAACGTTCCCGTCATATCTTGTCAGGAAAGCTGAAGAGGACGGTATAATGCTCAATGTAAAGGGTGCACAGAAATGATGATGCGCCGGCACCATGCGGTTGAAAGAGGGCAGAAATTCACAGGCCAATCCGGCCGCTGGGGCATAGCTTACATATTTGCTTCGCCGAACAACACGATTATCCATGTTACCGATATCACAGGTTCCGAGACTGTTGCCAGATTTTCTGCCGGCATGATGACCGACAAGGACAGGGAAGGCGGATCACCGTTTCCCGCTATGTTGGCTGCGAGAAAGGCGGCTGAAGAGACCATGCAAAAAGGGATAGCCGGCATACACATCAAGGTTCGCGGCCAGGGAGGCAATAAATCGAAAATGCCGGGCGCCGGCGCCCAGCCTGCTATAAGGGCTTTGGCCCGCGCAGGTTTGCGGATAGGCAGGATAGAGGAAATAACGCCTATAAGCCATGACGGTGTAAAGAAGAAAGGCGGCAGGCGCGGCAGGAGAGTTTAGACAGCTAGAAACAGATCGGTCGAAGCCAGAAACATACCGATACACTATACGGTATGCTTCAGTTTACGTAACGATCTGTTTCAGGCGTTTGGGGAGGATTATTATGAAAATCAAAATCACGGAACAGGATGACAAGAAACTTGCGTTCACGCTTGAGGATGCGGATGTGACATTCGCAAATGCGATGCGCAGGATCATGATGGTCGAAGTGCCGACGCTGGCAGTCGAATTCGTGGATTTCCACGAAAACAATTCTGCCATGTACGATGAAGTTGTGGCACACAGGCTGGGGTTAATCCCATTGGTTTTCGATCCAAAAATGTATAATTTCACAGAGGAATGCGTGTGCGAAGGCAAGGGCTGTTCGCAATGCCAGGTTTATCTTGTCGCTGACAAGAAAGGCCCGTGCGTAGTTTATTCCGGAGACCTGAAGTCAACGGATGAAAACGTCAAACCTGCCGATCCCGGGTTTCCGATTGTCGAGCTTCTGGAAGGCCAAAATTTAAAGCTGGACGCGATAGCGCAGCTTGGCAAAGGAGAAGCGCACATCAAGTGGCAGGCTGCGATCGCAGCTTACAAATATTCGAAAAATAACGACACAAAATTCGGCTTCATTGTGGAAAGCGTTTCCGGGCTTGAGCCAGCTTACATTGTGCAGAAAGCGGCCGAGATAATCGAAACCAAGGCTGAACAATTCCGAGAACAGTTAAAGGAAGTCAAGTAAACCCGAGAATTCTTTATATAGGGTCTGCGAAGATTAATAGTATATATGGCGCAGGCCGATTTGGACTCGATTCTGAAAGAGCTGCTCGATTTCGGCACAGTGAAATCCGACATCACTGACATATCAAACAATGCGAAGCTTATTTCCGCCAAAATTCTGGACATAGAGAAACAATTGAATTATATGGCCCAGCAAATGCTCGAGCAAAATAATAAAATAGACCTGATAGCTCAATATACGACCGAGCAGATAGAAGCTTTTTCCGAGCAAATTAAAACTAAAAGTGAGATAAATCCTGTTAAAACCGAGCAACCGAGCGGCGAACAACCGCAAAAACAGAGCGAAAAAACACCAGTCCTTTTATCCAATGCAACAGGCAGGTACAGGGAGATACTTTCCCTGCTCATCAACGAAGGATTTTTCACATACTCAAAGCTTGCTGACAGGTTAAATATTTCCCAATCCCGTGTGCGGGCTTACATAGCAGACCTGAAAAGATACTACTCTGTTCCCATTACATCTGTAAAGGACACCGAAGGCGTCAAGGTGGGCATAAGCCCGGAATTTGTCAACCAGATACTCGGCGTGCGCTAAACCCTTTAGAAAAAGTGTTTACGGGAAAGTTCCTTCTCGATAACGCTCGGTAACTGCTCGGTAAATTTGCTCGAATATTGCTCGGTTTTTACCCGAATACAATGTGAGCTATATCGAGCGCTCGGTTGCGTGCTCGGTCATGTTCAACATCGATTTGCATTGTTATGCCTTATTGAAAACATGGTAGTATAACGTCATACCGTACAATATAGCGTACTATACATACATTTATATACTATACTGTTACATTTATATTATTCTACATGGTTTCGGATAAGAGCGATATAGTCAGGAGAATAATCAGTGAATTGAAAAAGAAACCCATGTCCGTGGCTAGGCTATCGGCGGAATTAAATATGCGCCGCGAGTTCCTTGGAGGCTACCTTGAGGCGTTGAGGAGTATTGGAAAATTAGAAATGATACAAGTGGGAAAGGCTAAAGTTTATAAGCCAAAAAATTGAGGTAATTGTTAATGAATTTAAAGGCTTTTGCCGGCTTTGCGGCGTGGGGATTAGTTGCGGCATCAGTTTCCTTAATTCTTGTTTTTGCCGCAACGATATTTTTCGGAGCTGCAGAGGGTGTTCAAATAAACGGCATTAACGCATCCACATCGCTGGCAAACGGTGGCAGTACAAATCTTGGCGACCATGTTTCCAAAAACGACACAGCGGAGTTATTCAACTTTACACTCAATGTGACAGGCAATGTATCGTACATTAATATTACAGTTCCTTCCTGGACCGTAAGCGGTGCGTATGCAAATATTTCTGTCAGCAACACAACAACCGTACAGCTTGGCGGCACGTTCGCCGGCACATGGACTACTAGAATCATTGAAAACTTTTCTACATCAGGTGATCCTAAGACAATACAATTAAACGGTACATTGCCTGGTGGTTCGTTCGGCGGATTGTCTAATATTTTATGGTTTGCATTTAATGGAACGCCAAAAATACCGGGAGCGCCCGCAGGAAATCTTTCTGATAACCACACAATGACATGGGATGTGTATATCGCTAATGCCACGGCTTCTGCGCTGCTGAAAGCAACAACACTTGTAGATAACAACCCGCCGAGAATATTGGCGACAATACCTTCGGTCAACGCGTCTGGAAATACATACATCGGCGGGCTTGCTGCGGAAAAATTCCAGGTAAACGTTACCGAAAGAGAATTGAATATTTCGACAAGCACGGCCCTGCAGAACGGCTCCAGCAATGTTACTTTGTGGTATAAAAAATCTTCAGCTTCGATTTGGAATGCAAAAACGTTATTGTGTTATAATGAAACAGGCAGTTTGGGCGTGAATTATCCGGACTCTGCGAATAGCATGTACACATGCAATACCACAATTGATTTGTCTGCGGGTGGTTCCCTCGCTGTGGGAGAAAATAACATTATCCAATACTTCTTCAACGCTTCGGATATGGTTTTGAACGCAGGATTCAACGGCACGCAGGATGTTCCCAGGCAGGCCCAGGTTGATCGCACACCACCAACGTCTTCGAGTGTTGCGACGAATGTAACTTATGTTAATTCCGGCAAGGCTGCGAGCTTGAATGCAAACTTTTCCGATAATTTCCAACTGATTAATGCGACTCTTGCGACGAATGAAACCAATTCAGGCGCGGCTGTGTTTTTCAATTACACAGCTAACGTTACGTATAATATTACTAATGCGACCCTCGGCGGGTTAAACCAAACAGCGCGCGGCCCGATAGCGATGACGGGAAGTTCATACACAGTCAACTTTACATGGTCAAACTCCTCGGTCGCTTCGGGGGCGATAGTGGCTTGGCAGATAATTGCGACGGATGCTGCGGGCAATGCGCACGCGACCGCGCTGAGAACGTTTGTTGCAGACAATGACGGCCCGTTGGCAGGATTCATAACACCGGTTAATGAAGCGAACGTTTCCAACATGTTTACTGTGAACGTATCGGTCAATGATTCGTTGTCCGGTGTGACGGTTGTTTATCTTAACATTTCATACGAGGCGCCCACCGGACCCATTTCAGGCATAAGTAACATCACATTAAGCCAAGGAGTGAGCGGTTTCTTCAGCGCATCGGTAAATTCGACGTTAAACCTGCCGGGCGTTGTGGCTGACGGCAATTACACATTCAGGATAGTTGCGAATGATTCGTTGAATAATGTTAACAACACGCAGACAATACGCGTCTGGATAGACAACAATCCGCCGGCTATTGTGAACAACACGCCCGTGTTCGGCACTGTTGTAACAGGATTATTTACGATAAACGCCACGGTTACGGACGCGGTCCGAGTTTCAAATGTCCAATACCAGATAAGCAACTCGACTTTCGCCGGCGGATATTTCAACATGCTCGCGAGCAATGCGTTGCAGATGAACAACAGCGGTTTGTACAATTCGACGAACCAGACAAACGCCATTATCTTCCAGGATGGAACTTACAACGTGACTATACGGGCGAATGACAGCGCCAACAACTTTACGTATGTGAACGTGACGATAACCATAGACAATGTGCAGAATGCTACGGTTATAGACTGGCAGGCTGTTAATAATTCGTACACCAACGGAACTGTTGTCAAGTCTGGCGCTTCAATATCGTTTAATATAACTACAATAGGAAACCAATACGGCAACTTCCCTTCAGGTTACGGTTACAACATTTCCGTTTACATAGTTAATTCCTCTGGAACTTCAATATTTGCCGGCAACATATCCAATGTGTCGCAGTTCTGGGCAAATGGTTCTATCACGATACCGACGAACAGCGCAACGAATGTTATTGACGACGGCAATCGTACGTTCTTGTTCAGGACATTCGATAATCGCAGCAACTTAATGGTTAATGGCTCGTCCAATTTAACAGTCAGCATAGACAATACTGTTGCCAACTATTCCAACTCGATACCGACAAATAACAGCTTTAACGGTGGAACTGCGACACAATTATTCCAGATCAGTTTGACCGAGGTTAACCTAAACTCAAGTAAGAACGTTACACTCTACTGGGACTTCAACTCGCCGACGCTTGCGAGCATCAAATCAAAGACATTGTTATGTACAGGCTTGGGAGCAATAAGCCCGTATAACGGAACCGGCCCGAACTGGGTTTGTAACACCACATTGGACTTATCAGGTTTGGGAGAAGGCGACAGCGTGTATTA
Source organism: Candidatus Aenigmatarchaeota archaeon (assembly GCA_016195275.1). Classification (GTDB taxonomy): domain Archaea; phylum Aenigmatarchaeota; class Aenigmatarchaeia; order JACPZZ01; family JACPZZ01; genus JACPZZ01. The sequence goes on from JACPZZ010000019.1 coordinate 40,788, forward strand.
CTTCTTCAACAACTCTAATGTTACTCATCCTAACGGAGACCTTGCAGGCAATGGCGCAAACTTCGGAACGGTTACAATCCCGTTGAACACAACAGTGAACAGGGAGGCGCCTGCTGTTGGCGTGTTATCACCGTTGGGACGAGCGAACGTGACAACGTCATTCACGCTGAACATAAGCGCTAACAATTCCGCGTCAGGCGTTTTAGCAGTTTCGTACAGGATAACAAACAACACATTCCAGTCGGACAGCATCGCGCTTACAAGAGGAATCGGCAGCACGTACAACGGTTATTGGAACGGGACCAACACAACGCAACCGCCTGGGCTTGTCGATGGTTTGTACAGGGTGAACATCAACGCAACATCTGCCGCAGGCGTTTCCAACACAACAGTCAATGTGACAGTCATCATAGACAACACGAAGCCCAACGTAACCATAACACTGCCGACTACGAGCCAAAATTTCTCAACCTCTATAACAATAAACGCGACAGTCCGTGATTCAGGTATAGGCTCTGTGGTAGCTGCGGGCGACATACGATCCATACAATATTATTTATCCAATGGCACCTGGACAGGCACATCATTCACGATGACCAACACGTCAGCGAACGGTTTGGCATTCGATTACTACAACGCAACAAACTTCACCAGTGCGAACCTAGCGGACGGCAAATATAACATAACAATCAACGCAACAGACTACGCAGGAAACTCGAACATAACACAATTTGTTCAGGTAGGGATAGACCGGACAGCACCTGCAGTGAACATAATAGCCCCGACTTCAAGCCAGTCTGTGAAGGGCAATTTGAATATCACGGCCGAGATCAATGATGCGGTGTGGGTTAAAACTGTATTTTACAGGATAAGCAACGGAACAAACGCGCTTGATGTTTTGGGCAGCGCGTACCTTGCCATGACAAATGCGAGCGGTTCAAATACCACAGGCGGCGGCTATTACAATGCCACAAACGCAACAGCTTTTGCGATATTCGCTGACGGTTCATACAATGTGACCGTGGCTGCGAACGACACTGTAAACCAGGTCACTTACGCAAACGTGACAATAACCATAGACAACAATGCGCCGACATCCGGATCCGGGCTCGCTATTTTCAACACGTCCGAGCCTGCAGGCGGGATACAATATTTCCCAGAAAGGTTCTACAGGTTCAACAAGACGTTCAACGACACTGTTGGCGTATCCAGCGTGATATTGCAGATTGATTTACCACGCTACTCCACTAATTACACGGCATTCAGGTATGAAGGCACGAGCGCGCTGGGCAACTGGTCCGCGAATGTAACAGATCTGGCTGCTAACACAACCGGCTACAATCTCACATGGTATGCAAGTGACTCAGCCGGTAACGTACTGAAAACAACCGGATGGCTTTATACTGTTGCGCTGAATACTTCTGCGATAGCGACACTGTCCGTGAATTCGACAACATGGGAGCGCGGGACGGCTTTGAACGTAACAGCATTTTCGTCGATCGACAGAAAAATTAACACATCGATATACGGCAACATAACGCAATTCGCGCTGTCCGCACTGACCTATGTTCCATATCCGGCAGGCAACCAGAACGTAACTATATCCAATTCCAATATGGCACTCGGTAAATACAATATCACAGCGAACACGTCGGCCAATGAGAATTATACGGCAAACGGGACTGTCACAATGCTGACAGTAACGCTGCAGGATTCGTTCCCGCTGATCACATTCTTATCGCCGTTTAACAACTCCAATGTGTCAGGAACAATGCTGGTAAACGTGTCTGTTATTGATGCGAGCGGTGTGGCAAACGTATCGTATTACCTGCATAACACGACTGACCAGGTGGCGCAGTCCGGATTTATGAACAGCACTGGAAATATTAACGGCAATCATTATAACGTTTCCATAACCACAACATCCTTGCCCGAAGGAAGATATAAGCTGAATATATCGTCATATGACACTACAGGCAACTTCAACAGCTCTTATTACTTCAACATAACCATAGACAACACAGCGCCCACAATAATATTTAGCTACCAGGTGGAAGGAACAAGACTCGCCGGATACACACCGGTCAACAATTCCTACAGATCGGGAATAATTTCGATAAACGTGACAGTAATAGATAGTGTGTCCAATGTAAGCAACACCAGTGCGGTATTTGCAAGGATAGGAAACGCCACGCACTGGATGGGGCCACTGTTTGGCATGAACAACCTGACATATTCGCAGTTCAATTACTCCAACCTTACAACAATACTTGCGGACGGGTCCTACAACATAACCGTCACTGCAAATGATACAGCAGGCAATGTAGTGAGCAATACGACGTACTTCAAGGCGGACAATACGGCGCCTACAGTTATAGCGTTGTCGAACAGCACAAAGGGGGCGTACAGGCCGAACACTACAGAGCAGATAAGAATCCAGGTTATCGACGCTTCACAAACCAATGCTAGTATAGATATCTATACCAGATGGCCGAACGGCACGACAAACCTGTACAACGCAAGCTGGGCTGCGGTTGGAACAACGGCTGTATATTCATGGACAATAGACACCTCAGACTTAGTCACGGACCAGATGGTGAAATTCTATATTGTTGGTACGGACAACGCGAGCAATGCTGCGACAGGCGCGGGAACATTGGCATCGCCGCTCGCGAACATAACGATCAACACCAACTGCGGGCATGTTGGCGCAGCGCTTAAATGGTGCTCTGACAGTGCTCTGAAGACTACAGCGAACGGCTGGGCTACTGTGAACATGCCAACAAAGGGAATAATCGAACAGTTTAGCTCGCTACAAGGAAACTATTCGGTGCACAATGCGACAACTAGGTCTGGCATATGGGCAAAGTTCAATTACACTTACCATTACACAGGCTCTTCTTGGCTGTCCTTTGACCCGAACAGCGCTGCGTCGGAGAACTCGTTGAAGGAGTTTAACCAGACCAATACGGAATACTGGTTTAACATTAACACATCCAACGTGGTGTTCAGAATAGAGTAATGACTTAGACACCACAATAAAACAAGGATGACAAAATGAGTGTGCAAAGGAATTTTGGCATATTTTTGATTTCATTAGTTTTTGTTTCATTATTTTCATTTGCAGGTTTGGCAGTGCCGGGCACATGGAAAGGCTATGCGTATGCGAACACGACGCTGGCCGAGAATGGCTTGCCGGTTTCCGCTTACATACTAGGATCGTTAAAGTCTAACACAAGCACGACCGACGCACAAAGCAGGGGTTTCTTTATACTTGAAGTCGAAGGCGCATCAGGCGATAAGGTCGGCTTCCAGATATGCGGCGTGAACGTCAACCAGGAAAACCAGTCGTGGTCTTCGGGGCCGCATTACAACGGGACTGAACCGCGTTTCAATTTATCATTCAGCAGGCAGGCCGACAGCACGGCTTGCACGTATGCATGCGGATGCACGGGCGGATTTTGTAATTCCGGCTCGTGCGCAAGCAGCGCGCCTTCAACAGGCGGCGGCTCGACCGACAAAGGAGGCGGCGGCGGTGGCGGAACGACAACGACTACTACGACAACAACTACAACAGCAGCTACGACTACTACAACTACAACAACAACGACTACAACAACCACGATAGTCACGCAGACCGTCAGTAAAATACCCGCAAATACGAACACAGAGATCAAGCTTCCTGCTTCAGAATCAACAGCCGTAGAGTCGATAACAGTTCGGACAACAGCAGCTTCCAGCAATGTGCAGGTGACGGTACAAACAACATCAGCGCCTTCCAGCGCGTCAACAATCATTTCGTCGTCAGTAGGCGCGGTTTACAGATATCTTGACATCAAAACAGTAAACGTCGAATCGTCTTCGGTGGCGAGCGCGAAATTCAAGTTCAAAGTCGAAAGGTCGTGGTTTACGGCGAATGAAATAGACCAGACCACGGTTAACTTAAACAGGCTTGTCAGTGGCAGCTGGGTTAAATTGTTGACGGACATAGTCGGCGGCGACAACAACTATGTTTTCTATGAATCCGAGTCGCCTGGCTTTTCAATATTTGCTATAACAGGCGAAAAGGTGAAGGTGGGCGCAACCACGACAACTGTGCCTATTTCTACAACTACACAGCCTACGACAACCGCAGCAACGACAACAACAGCGCCTGTCGCCCAGCCGGGCACGGGAATTATCGTGGTAATAATCGTAATCATAGTTCTGATGGCGGGCTATTTCTACATGAAAAGCAAGCAGAACAGCAGGTTCGCGTTCCCGAAGTTATAAGCCAAACTTGGAACAGTTAAACAGGCTGGAACAAACCTTAAATCTTTAACTGTTATAACTTAACGAGTGAAATTCATGCCGACCCAGACCCAAATACTTGTACCAGCGTTGATGGACGGCGGCAGGGTAGTCGTTCCACAAGTATGGTTAGGCCGTAATGTGGATTACAGAACAGCAAACGGCCACCCATTCACAGCAGCCGATTACCAAAAATTCAACCCGCCCACGCTGGCAGAATTAAGGCGCGCATATTTTGACAAAAACCCCGACGGATCGTGGATAAGTCCTGAATACAGGCATAGCCTCCCTTCGCAAGGAGTATACGGTGAATGGACATCGACGTTTTTGCGCGATGGGAACGAAATCGTGGAAAGGCCTGAAAAAATCTACTTCGATGAGGTGGGTGGGTTATGGATAGCCGAGGGCGGCAAAACATCGCCCATCAAGCTTCCGAATGACGGCTGGACGCTGGAATATGACGAGCGGACTGGATTCCCGAGCAGAACCGGGAGCAGGAAAGACGCTAAAAAACTTTTTGGCGATGATGCGTCATATTTCTGCTCAACAAAGAACGATTTGAGGGCTGTGTTGCGGGTCTTCAGCCTCGGCGACGAGGGGCTGTTCTACGTCTACGCGGGCTACGACCCCGACGACTGGGACTCGGCTGTGGGCGTTCGTTCGGCCCGTCCTGCGACGCCGACATATTATGATCATGATGATGTGATGAGCCAGGAGGAACGCAACATATTAATAAGGAGGAATATGACGAATTAAAGAGGGAATATGACAGATTAAACCAGTTATCCAAAAGGAACGAGAAAAATCGGCGAACTTCTTTCAAGAATTAAGGCACAATAATAAGTATAAGACCTGTTTTTACGAATTCTCATAGGAAACCGAAGGTTTCAACGAAAACCGAAGGTTTTCGTGCACAGAAAAGCCTGTTGGTTTTCTGTGTCGTGCATAGGAAATTTAATGATTTCCTATGTATTGGCCTTGGCCGGCTGTTGCACGGGTTGCATAGCAAGCCGTTGACTTGGGGCAGTCTCGCCGGTGTCCATCCACCCGTGGTGTTTAAATATCCGTGATGACATATCTGATTGTGGATATCGTTGGTCGAATATCACATTTACCCGCTCTACAAAGGGAAGCCTCTCATCCCGTCGGTGGCGGCACAGCGGGAGATAGACCAGTTGTGTGCTGACCTATGGTTGGTGAAAAGGGTGCTGGAGGAAGGGCACGACTGCGCGAGGAGCAGAAGAAAGACCAATATTGTCGAGAAATGCCTGATCAGGAAGGGAAAGGAGATCAGGGCCGTCGTCGCTCTTGTGGAGTGGGAGGACAAAGGCTTTTGGAGGGTGGTCCATGTCGGTAGTACAGGTAGACATTAGCGGTTGGAAATCAATTCCCTGTGAGTGCGGGAAGAAAGCCAGGCAAGCTGCTATAAAATACAAAGGGTATGAGGTCAGAGGTTGGAAGTGTAGCTGTGGGAATGACTATATTCACCCCGAGGATTCGTTGAAGGTCAGCAAGCTGGAAAAGTCGAAAGGCGTGGAAGTCAAGGTGGGATTGCTGGGCGACAGCGTTATCATCCGAATACCCAAAGAGCTTTCTGAAATTTATGGAATTCGCAAAGGGTCTACGCTTAAGCTTGTTCCGGAAGGTTTGAGCAGAATTGAAATCAGGAAGAAGTAGGGAAGCATTGCTACCTACAGCCTGGTTGGGCGTGAGTTTGCGCGTTGAGCTTGACACTGTCCTGGACGATGCAATCAGGGAAATCCACCAGGCCTATGAGAAGGCCAAGGAGATTGCGGAGGTGCAGGCGAAGATGGCGGTGGAGGCTAGCCGTTGACTTGCGCAGGGTATGCCTGAACTACACGCTTGGCCATAGTGAACCGGATATTGAAATTCCGGTAATGACATGAAATTCAGCAGCAATAGCTGATAGACGTGACATGGAAACGAACGATTTCTATGCACTTAAAACTAAGATCGATGAGAGAAAATAATATGGACAATATCAAAGGCTTGGATATATCAAAGGATATTACCGTAGGCGAATTTCTAAACAGCGTTAAACACACGGGATTTCAAGCCACGAACTTGGGCAAAGCCGCCGAAATAATCGAAAAGATGAAACGCGACAAGGCCACGATATTTTTAGCTTTCACTTCTAACATGGCTTCGTCCGGATTGCGCGATGTTTTCTCATACATTGCAAAAAACAAACTTGTCGACGTTATAATAACATCGATAGGGTCTGTCGAGGAAGATTTAATAAAATCCCAAAAGCCTTTTCTTCTTGGAAGCTTTGACATGGACGATGCCGAGCTGCATAAAAAGGGCATTAACAGGATAGGGAATATTTTAGTTCCGAATGACCGATACGAACATCTGGAAAAAATTCTGCAGCCGTTCTTCAAGAAAATCCACGACCAGCAGAAAAAAACAGGCAAAATGGTTTCACCCAGCGGGCTGATCAGCGAACTTGGCGCGCTTGCGCATGAAGATTCTTTCATTTACTGGGCTGCCAAAAACAAGATACCGATATTTTGCCCTGCAGTCACGGACGGAGCCTTTGGTTTGCAGACGTTTTTCTACAAGCAGGATCATAAGGATTTTGGCATTGACGTTACCGCCGACATGCAACGGCTTGCTGAAATTGTCTTGCAATCGAAAAAAACCGGCGCGATAATTTTGGGCGGGGGCGTTGCGAAACACCATACCATCGGGGTGAACATACTGCGTGACGGCCTGGATTACGCGGTTTACGTGACAACTGCGGGCGAGGGCGACGGTTCTGTTGCGGGCGCGCGGCCGCGCGAGGCGAAATCGTGGTCGAAACTGAAGGAAGAATCGCATTCAGTGTGCGTCGAAGGCGACGCGACGATAATTTTCAGTTTGCTGGCGTTTGCTTTAAGGAATTGATTTTTATGGCCTCGGATATTTTGGCAGCTGCGTTCGTTACAGGAATAATAGTGAAGTTAACAGACCAGATGGAAGACAAGAATAAAAAAAGCAACAGTATGAAAAATATTCCTGCATTTTTGGGAACAGTTTACGGCGTTCTTATTTCGTACGTGATGCTGAAATCGCCTGTAGTTGCGAATTTATGGATGGCTGCTGTGCTGGGCAATATACTTGCAGGCAACATGGATGTTAAAGGCCACAGGATCGGGATCTTCACGATGCTTTCGGTACTGGCAGTTTTCGGATTCCCCAAATTCGAGAGTTACTTGCTATTGGTATTCACAGTTGCGGCATACTTCGACGAATTCCTGAAGGATCTGGGGGAAAGCGGAAAAATAAAGAGCACAATATTCAACAGGATCGTAGAGTACAGGCTTATTCTCGAAGCAACAGCGTTTGCGGTTTCCTTGTACACCGCGCAATGGATACTTTTCGCTTCGATATTCCTTTTCGATCTTGGTTATATCATAGTCAACGAGCTGACTAAAAGACATTAATAAACCAAAAAATTTATTATTTTATTTGATACTGCTATGACCAGGACTCTTTTGTTACCGGTATTATTGGCATTGGCTATAATTGTCAGCGGCTGCACTTCGACGACAACTACTACAACGACCACAACCATGGCCGCAAAGGAGACCACGACTACGACGACCACGACAGCCGCAACAACGACCACAAGCGCTGCGACTACGACAACCATAGGCACGACAACGACGACGCAGGCTGTCAAGGAAATTCAAATGACAGCCAGCCAGTGGAAATTTGAGCCTAACACAATCACAGTAAACCAAGGCGACACCGTGAGACTGCAGATAAAGAACATTGATGTGACGCACGGTTTTTCGCTGCCGGCGTTCGGCGTCAACAAGCAGCTGGACGCGGGCAAAACCACCACAGTTGAGTTTGTTGCGGACAAGAAAGGGACGTTCACTTTTGCCTGTTCGGTTTTCTGCGGCGCAGGCCACAGCTCCATGACCGGCAAAATGGTTGTTGAGTAGGAGCGAAATGAAAAATTTACTTTTCCTGCTGTTTATAGTTTTGTTTTCCCAATCAGGGTTGGCGCATCTTGGCGGCGGGGAAGACAGGGTTGTGGGCGGTTATTTGGTCGAGTTTGGCTACGCTCCTGGTACGCCTGTGCAGAACGAGGAGACGTTTATTGCGTTAAGCTTGGCGAATAATACTACACTGCAGCCAATAGATGTGGAAAAGGTTTTGATAAGAATTTCCGACCCTGACAAACTGGTTTTCGCCGGCTCGTTTTTGCCTGAAAACCGCAATGTGGGTTTTACGTATGTTTTCCAGGCCGGGGGCGAGCACGAGATAGAGGCTGCTTTTTATAAAAACGATGTTATCCTGACATCAACAAAGTTCAAGTTAGCGGTTGAGGGGATGATAAACCCGTTTATCCTGGCCGGCGCAGCCATAGCTGCGATATTCCTGTACTTAAGGTTCAGGAGCAAGTAAGCTGTTAAACGCCCCTGAATACTTGGAAGGGCTGAGTTTTAGTTCAACGTTCGGCGAAGCCGAAAAACTCAAAGTTGAGTTCTCGCATGTAAACTTCTGTGAAGCAGACTATAATTCGTTAGGGAAGGGGGCGTCCGTTTTTTTGCTTCTTTTATTTCCTACGTTCTTTTAAACTCTTCAGTTACAGGATTAAAAGAAATAACTACTTTTCTATCTTATGGTTCTCATCTTTCACAAATTTATCTCTAAACACCGGATATAATGCTGTTAATCTTTGCTGTCCACCAATTGATCGGTAGATTCGGTTCGGTGTGTTCTTTTTTCCCCAACACCTATGTGATGTGATTTAGCATTTAAACTGCCGTTTCTCCATAAAAGATACGAACCAATAGGGTATCCTCTGTAGATGGAATCAAAAAGGCTCTTACTTTAGAGTTACTCCATACAAAAGGTCTTTGTAAATCAGGTAAGCCTAAATCAATATACCCAAATAATTGTTCAAGATGGCCACTTAATGGATTAAACAAAGCAGTTTTATCTGAATATTTGCCGTCATGTTGATACATCATTTAACAACATTCTTAAATTCCATTCTGATTTCATTTATCTTTTTCTCATTGAGTTTAAGTAAGATTGACTTGCATTTTACTAAAAACTCAGGAGCATTCTTTACCATTTTATTATATTGTTCATCTGGAACTGTTCTGTCAATGTAATATTGAGAATCTATCCTTGCTTTCAAAGAATCTTCTATGAAATCAAAATCTTCTTCGCTAAGAAATTCTCTGAGAAATCTCTTTGCGAACGCTATTGTGCAAGAATGAATTTCACATTTTATGCCTATTTTTGTCAAAACTGAGTAAAGCGAAAAATAGAGAGTATAATATGCGGTTGAGATTTTCCAATCTTTTATTACATTTACCCTCATCGACTCCAAAGCTTCTTCAGCCTTCTTGCTATACGCTTCTGCGAGATTTGAATTAGGTTCAATTAAACTCAAGCCTTCTCTCTTTCCCACACACCATTTTATCTTATCCACATTTCAGCACCTTTTGGATAAACAGCTCCGTATTTTTAAAAACTATGTGGTTCTTTAATACTTCTTTTATTAGGATATCTTGGTTTACATTCTTCTCAAATGTTTTTAATGGATAACACTTTATGTTTATTTCAATCCCTAAATTTCTTGAAACTTTCTTGATTTCTTCTTTTTTATAGTCTCCAACTACAAAAATGTCTAAATCAGATTCTTTGTTATACATTCCTTTTGCATAACTTCCAAAAATAATACCAATTCCATTAATAAACGGGCTTATTTTTTCCATAACCTCTTTCACTAGAAGATTTTTCTCCATAAATGCAATTGATTTGTATTGCTCGACAAATGTAAGATATCTATTGCTTAATTCGTTTATTTTTAGCTTATAAGACTTGATTTTACCCTTTACTTTTGATTCTATGATTCCTTTATTTTCTAAATCTTCAAGAATTAGCTGTGCTGTTCGCGGGCTTATTTTAAGCAATTTCTCAACTTCTCTTATATAATATTCCTTATCAAATCCATCCGTAAATAAAGAAATGATTCGTAAGCCATTCTCAGTTATGTTTATTTTATTATACATATGTATTATTTAGAATACAGCTACTATTTATATCTTCCGACCCCGATCGTATAGTTTCGTGACGCCCCCCTTCCCGTTTCCTCAATTTAGCGAGAGTGCAACGTGCCGACCGAACGAAGTGAGGGAGAGTTCAGGCGACGAGCCTATTTTTTAACCTTTGTGAGCAAGAAATCCCACACCTTTTAAGAATGGGAGTATGTCACTAACGTCCCTATATGCATCAAATGCAAAAACTATCGGATAGAGATTAGGTGTCGCTAACTTTACAGCTTAGAAGCAAATTCCCTTATAAACCCAGGAACAAGCTTATAAGTCTGTGACATTATTCTAGTCTAGACATTGGGAAAGGAGTTTCTCGTTCTGAGGAATTTTTTGCCGTGTCATATAGGAGAAAAAGGTGAATATAGGAATGGCATTTGGTGGACGCAATTTCGGCGGACCCAGAGAGATGCACAAGGTCACTTGTGCTGACTGTGGTAACGAAGCTGAAGTTCCCTTCAAACCGGACGGCAAGAGGCCTGTCTATTGTAGGGATTGTTTCAACAAGAAACGCAACGCTGCTTAAGTAGGATCTTAAGTAACGGGTTTCTTAGATAGGACAGTAGTTTAATTTTTTTGGCTTTATTGCCTATTTCCAAGTTTGCATACTTGCAAATTGATGGTGCGTGCGTTTGAGAACGCAGCGTTCACCCTGGAAAAAGGGCAAGTCTCCCAACCGGTTAAAACAGAGTTTGGATGGCATCTGATAAAAGTGACGGACAAAAAATGAAATTTCTATTTGACAATTTTCTCTATCGGCTGTACCAATAAGTTGCACAGCAACAGCCCGCCGGTTATTGCGTATTTGGGCATTGCCAAACTAAGCGCGAAAATTATTACTGCACTGATTATGCCATAAGCTGTGCGTGCGTTCGGCCTTATCGGAGTTGTTTTCGGCTCTAACAGCATGAAGAACGCGAGGAAGTAGATCAGGCCGCCGAACACGTCTTGGTATACAGGATGCATGTTGTAGTAGAACCTGTGCGCAACGGAAAGCGCAGTGTGCGTCAGTATGAACGGGATCACAAGATGCAATCGCCTGTATTTTTGCGCGATTAACAAACCAAACACCAGAACAGGCAAAAGCTGCGATGCGCCGAGCCAAGAATCCGAAGAGTTTGTCAGCAATACAGCCGCGAATATGCCGGACATTGCAGGATTTACCACATGCCTGTTGTTGAATTTAATCCGTTTTGACAGGACCGCAACCAGAGAAGCGAAGGCTAAAGCGTAAAGCTCGCCCGGCATCAGGATAAGCGCGATCAACAGGCCTGTTATTGTAACAGACTCGTACGATATCTGTTCTTTTTTCCTAAGCTTGCTGATAACGTAATGAAAAACAAAAACGCTTGCAAGCGTGACTGTCGTATTAACCAGCAATTGTGAGCCTAAATTCGCGGAATTTATCAGGACCAGCAACGAAAGCAATATTATCATCTGCTGGTAGATTGTGATGCGCGCATAACGGGTTTTCAGCGATGTTAACAGGTTCGGCTTCGGAGGCGCGTTTGCAGGCTGCAGATCCATAAGATGTATTCGTTCCCATTATTTATTATTTCAAATCGTTATACCGGCAATTGATGGATTTGCTGCCAACGCCGGCGCATAATGCAAGGCAGGCAAGAGGTTATCTTAGAACAGGTAAAACCCCAGATTACAGAAACGTCAGAGTTGCCAGTTACTGAGTTTGTTTTTAGCTGATTATTTAAGCCTGAGGATGTCTAATTAGGTCTTGGTAAACATGTCAGGCATAGTTGCACACAACAAGGAGAACAAGGCCATAATAATGCTAAGCGTTTTATCGGGTTTATTTTTAGCCGCGTTGGACCAGACAATCATATCCACCGCATTGCCGAAGATCGCTGCGTCGCTGGGCGGGATAGAACTATTAAGCTGGATCGTTTCGGCTTATTTGCTGTCGTCGACTGTTACAGTCATTATCTATGGCAAGCTTTCCGACATATACGGCCGCAAAAAACTTTTCATCGCGGGCATAATAATTTTCCTTTTAGGTTCCGTGTTGTGCGGCCTTTCCAACAGCATAATTCATCTGATACTGTTCCGGTTTCTGCAAGGCGTGGGCGGCGGCGCGATTTTTGCCAATTCGATGGCTGTGATAGGTGATTTATTCCCGCCTGCTGAAAGAGGAAAATGGCAGGGCCTGATAGGGGCGACGTTCGGGTTTGCGTCGATAATCGGCCCGCTGCTGGGCGGTTTCTTGACAGACGCGGTCAGCTGGCACTGGATATTTTTCATCAATGTGCCGATAGGTATTGCATCGATAGCTGTACTTTACAGGTTTTTGCCGTACACGCAAATGCACGCCAACAGGACGATAGATTACAAAGGATCGTTTTTGTTGATGGCTGGTATAAGTGCGTTAATGGTTGGCCTTCTGACCGATGGTGTTTTCAACCACACGAGAACAATAACGCTCTTTGCGTTTTCTATTATTATGTTTGCATCTTTCATAAAAACGGAAAGGAAGGCGAGAGAACCTATAATGCCATTGGAAATTTTCCGCAACAGGATATTTTTAGTTTCAATTTTGGTAATATTCATAACGACGATGGGATTTTTCGGTACAGTAACGTACATACCGCTTTTTGTGCAGGGTGTTTTGGGCGAGACTGCAACGAATTCCGGATTAATCATGACGCCGATGGTCGTGGCCATGGTTTTTTCAAATATAATTTCGGGCCAGATAATTTCGCGCACCGGTAAATACAGGTTTATTGCGATTTTCGGCATGGGCATGCTGACAGCTGGAATATTCCTGCTTTCGTCCATAGGGATGTCAACTACAGACTCAGAGTTGTTCCGCAACATGATGCTGGTCGGTGCAGGATTGGGAACAACATTCCCGACAATAATGATCGCGGCGCAAAATGCTTTTGACCATTCGAAGATAGGCGTTGTCACGGCGTCGCTGCAGTTTTTCAGGAGCATCGGCGGCCTTATCGGTGTCACGGCTTTCGGTTCAATAATGATATCTTCGTTGAATGTGAATCTGGCCGGCCAGACGGTTACAGACCCTTCCGCGCTTATCGAGGGCGGTTTATCCCAATTAACCGCCGAACAGCTAACGCAATTAAAATCCGCCCTGTCTTTGTCGATAAGCAACATCTACTCGATAGCGTCTTTGACAGCTATTCTGGGAATGTTGGTTTCGCTTTTCCTAAAAGAGATACCATTGCGAAAAACGCACAAGCCAGCTGTCGAAGAGGCCGGTATAGAACTTGCGGAAAATGAAGGTTTGTTTGACGCAAAGAACGAGCCGAATAGATGATTTTTGAAATTGGGGAAACCGCGTTGGAATTCCACTATAACCTTTTTTTGGGTTGTTTGGTGGTTTTAACCGATCTTTTGATGCTGGTAACTTTCCGAATCTTTATAAGTAAGAAAATTCTTACAATAGATATGCCAGAAGATGAAATAAAATTCAAAACGATCCGGGTTTCCGAGAAAGGGCAGATAGCCATCCCTTCTGACATTAGAAAGGAAATGGGAATAAAGAGTGGCGAGGAGTTGATCGTAATAAGAAAAGGCGACAGGCTGTTGATCGAAAAATCCAGCAAAGCTTCTAAAAGATTCTCCAAAGAGTTTGATTATATGATCAAACACTCGGAAAAAGCAGCCAAAAAATTGTGGGGTAATAAAGAAGATGACATCTGGGATAAATTTTGAACAGGGAGAAATACTCCTTGTGCCGTTTCCTTTTACCAATTTGCAGACGATCAAACAAAGACCTGTGCTGGTACTGTCTAAAACAGAAATAAACAAATTTTCGGTCGATTTCGTTTGTTGCGGCATAACTTCCAATATTCAGAATATTGACCATTCGGTTTTAATGGACAACAAAAACCTTGAGTATGGCTACCTGCCAAAACCAAGCCGAATAAAAGTAAGCGTGATATTTACTCTCGAAAAATCTTCAGTGATAAAAGGCATCGGAAAAATAAAGGAAGAAACTTTTAATAAAGTTAAAGAAGAATTCTTGAAATTGTTCTGAAGTCATACATTTTCTTGAACGATTCAAAGATAAAAGATAAGTTAAAGGAAAATCCAGAATAGGGAAAGCCGTTGCGATCTAGGTTACACGGGATATGGCAAATCTGTAGTAACTTCTTGCCATCCTGCCCAGATAAATTGTGGTTTTTGACATTCTATCGCCTAATTAATAATATAGTTGTTTGTTAAAAGGTTGTAAATAATTTCAGTTCCTTACAGGTATCGTCGCCAGTATAGGCACATTTGTCTGGATTTTTTCTCCGGTCTTCATGACGGCTGAGAATATGATGACCGTGTACTCTTTTGCGTATCTTACTTCGAACGAGCAGTCGGCAAATTCTATATCTTTTGGCAGATCTCTGAAGTTTTTAGAAAGGTTGAGTATCTCCAGACCCGCTATTTTTCCGTCAGGTGTGAAATCTATGATATAATCTCCGATATCCACGCTGCCTTTGATTTTGGCATCTTTTGTTTTGATGAATACGGAATCAGATTCATCGTCATAGTCGAAAACGAATTGTTTCGTCATTTCGCATCACTTAATAATATTACACCTAATTGCGGGTATTAAAGCCTTCCGAAAAGGCTTTTCTGACGGTCTTTGATTACTTTGTGCCACTTTCGCATCCTGTGTATTACCGTGGGAATCTTGATTTTGTGGCTAGGCTTTAATACTACTATCACAATAAGGGACGATGTGTTGCTCTTTTCAAAGATAAGCTTGAATTTCCTTTCCCCTTCGCGCTTCGCGGGTTGTTCTTCGAGGTCTATCAGCTTGTCAGGGTTCAGGAGGTTCTTAATGATTTCTTCCTCTTGCAGCTCCCTTTCCGTCATGCGGATACTGGAATGCGGGCCGAATTCGATCTCGTGCCGTTTGTAGCCTTTCAGAAGATCTTTCATTTCGGAAAGTTCCATGATATTCACTCTATTCCGGCATCCTTAAAATCTTTTGCAGTTTCAACTGTTTTATACAAGCCGCCGAAGACAGGTTCGAATGGAATTATAACGTGGGGAAACCGTGATTTGAACACGGGTCACCGACTTTTCCTAAAAGTTTCTTTTGCTGTAGGAAACTTTAAGTTTCCTACACACGAAAATCTAACGATTTTCGTTGTTAAGGTTTTCTTTACAAAAGAAAACCTTACCCGAAGCCGGTATCTTAGACCAGGCTGGACCATTTCCCCTGTTGCAGACTGGCGCACATCTCCAATATGCGTCAATAGGCTAAACTACCTTTTCCCTATTTACGGTTTTGCGAATTTAAAGAAAAAAGCGTGGCCTTTATTTACAAACTTGCCGTGGATTACAATTTCAGCTCGTCGTATCTAATTTTCAACGATTCCGCAACGCCTTTGTTTGTTAGCATCCCGCGGTATGTGTTTATCCCTTTCGATATTGAGGGGTCCTTTTTCGCAGCGTTTTCGAGGCCCTGGTTTGCGATTTTTAACAGGTAAGGCAGCGTCGCATTTGCCAGCGCAAGCGTCGACGTGTTCGGGACAGCTCCGGGCATGTTTGTGACGCAGTAATGTGTGACGCCTTCCTCGACGTAAATCGGGTTCTGGTGCGAGGTTGGTTTTGAAGTTTCGATACAGCCGCCTTGGTCTATGGCCACGTCAACTATCACAGAACCGGTGCGCATTTTCTTGACCATTGCTCTCGTAACAAGCTTGGGCGCGCTTTCGCCTGTGAGATAAACGGCGCCGACCAGCAGATCGGATTCAGAAACCGCTTTTTCAATGTTGTAGGCATTTGAAAAAAGCGTTTTTATTCGGCCGCCGAACGTGTCGTCGATCATCCTTAACTGCGCCGGATTCCGCCCGATGATCGTGACATCAGCACCAATGCCCATCGCGGTTTTAGCCGCATTTATACCAACGACACCCGTTCCTATTATTGTAACTTTCGCGGGCAGAACACCGGGCACTCCGGATAATAATTTGCCAAAGCCACCGTTTGTTTTTTCCAGATAATGCATACCTATCTGTATCGACATGCGCCCGGCGACTTCGCTCATTGGAGCAAGCAAAGGCGTTGAACCGTCGACGAGTTCGATTGTTTCGTACGCCACACCTGTTATTTTCCTTTCAAGAAGCATTTTTGCCACTTCCGGCTCGGCTGCAAGGTGAAGGTAAGTGAATAAAATCTGGTTTTCCATCAGAAGGTTAAACTCGGATTTTTGCGGCTCCTTTACCTTTACGACAATGTCGGATTCGGCGTAGACTTCTTGCGCACGTTCGACTATAGTAGCGCCTTCTTTTCTGTATTCGTCGTCAGAAAATCCGGAATTCCTTCCAGCGTTCGCTTCGACCAAAACTTTGTGGCCCGCCTTGACGAGCGCGTTCACGCCTTGTGGGGTTAAACCGACGCGGTTTTCGCCGATTTTTATTTCTTTTACTGTACCGGTTATCATGATCTATGATATTTTTGGTTTTGTAAAATTAAATAGTTGTTCTTCAAACTTGATTTAAAGCATACCTGCACAAATAGAGCGGATACGGGACTCGCATCTAATATTAATACTACAGGCGGACATTCTATGTTCGATGAATTTATTTAAACTCTTTGAAAGCAGGAGAAACAGGGAAAGCAGGGGATTCCTGTACTCTTTTGTTTCCGTATTTTTCGTGGCGCCTGTGTTCATTGTGGCGAGCATAGTGATGAAAAGCATGCCTGCGGAAACAGCAAGCACCATGTTTTTCGGCGCCGGATTCCTGATAACTTCGGTTATATCCACGTTAAGAAAAAGGAACCGCGAAGTTTTGCCGATGGTCAGGAAATATTTCCGCCCGCTTCTTCTGCTGGGAATTTTCAACACCTCTGCTGCGATATTATTTTTTACGGGCATAAAATCCATAGGGCCGTCTTCGGCTGCGTTCATATCCAGGTTTGAAACGATCTTCGTGATACTTCTGGGGGTGTTGCTGCTGAAAGAAAAGCTGGGGAAAATGGACATGTTGGGCATGGCTATCACAGTTTCAGGGGTAATTATGGTCACTTATTCCAATGTTTCCATGGTGATAGGGTCTTTTTTCATATTCGCCAGCTCCGCGCTTATTTCGTTTCAACGGATCCTGCTGAAGAAATACGTTTCGAAGATACAGCCGATGGACCTTAACCAGCTGAGGCTTTTTTTCAGCTTCGTTTTGCTCCTGTCTTACGTCGTTCTCTCATCCAGGTTAGTAATGCCCTCTGCCGGCAACCTTTTGCTTATCGGAATTGTCAGTCTATCCGCGCCGGTCATAGGGTTTTACCTGAGGCTTAAGGCCATGGAATTGATCGATGTATCAAAAGTCATGACCGTGGAGTCGCTGGAGCCCTTTATTGTAGTTTTAATGTCAATTTTCCTGCTGGGCTCCATAACATCGCCTCGCCAGATTCTTGGAGGGGGCGTGATGATCGTCGGAATAACAATGCTCCTCATGTCGCATAGGATGAAGGGTAAGGAAAAATCCATGCCAGTCAATTAAGGCATCGAAGCAATTTTATATACGCTTTACGAAAATTTATTATGCCAGCAGAAAAAAAACGGCCCAAGCACGATTTAAAATTAGTTTTGCTGGCTTTTATCGCTGTCGCGGCGGTCTGGGCTGTGCTGACTTTTTCAGGCGGCAAGAATGAAAACGTATATCTCTGCAATTACGATTCGGACTGCATTTCCGCGGGGCAGGGGTGCTGCGACTGCAATATGGGAGGGAAAGCGACTGCCATAAACAAAAATTATGAATCTTTATGGAACAGCAAGATCTCATCGGAATGCGGGCAGCGCGCATGCCGAGCTGTGATAAGCAACGACCCGAGCTGTTATGCAAAACCGAAGTGCGTTTCGGGATTATGCAAACTTGCCTGATAAAATTATAACAGCTGCAGTTCCAGTTCCACGAGGCTCCTGATACGCCTTATTATTTCCGCTGCTTCGTGGTCTTCGTCCACAATCAAGGGAAGGTCTTCCCGGTAATCAAACCTTCGCGCGCCGCCGACTTTGCGGGCGCTGAACACCTGGGTTGGCGTGAAAAGGTAGCGCGGCTCCCAGCCCAGCATTTGGTCGGTCCTGTCAAACATGTCCAAGTCTTGCGGGGAGAAACCCGCGTCGACCGTATGTGTGTGGAACTGGACTGGAACAAACCCATTGCCTTTATTCCGTTCCCTGAATTCATCCAATTCTTTGATCCAATCTGCGTAATCCCTTACCATGCTTTTATTTCCGAGGCCTGTCCGGTATGCTCCGACAAAAAGCATGTCGTCGGCCAACGGATAGCCGGCAGGCTGCCTGCTGCCGATCAAGATACATTTAAATTAATTTTTCTATATGCCAAATGTTTATAAACAGCCGGTATTAAAGATAACTATGCCTGTAGAAGTAAACCCAAAAATTTGTCATGGGAAGCCTGTAATCAAGGGCACCCGAATAATGGTAGCCAACATACTAAGCCTTTTTGCCGGCGGTTATGACACCAAACGGATTTTGGAATATTATCCAGAATTAAAGGAAGAGGATGTCAAAGAGGCAGTCCAATATGCGACGACAGTGATACAAGAAGAGGAAATAACGCTATTGCCATGAAATTTTTACTTGACCAGAACATCTCGACGAAAACTGCGAAGTTTCTAAAATCCAATTTTCAGGATATATCCCTGTGCGTTTCATACATGAAAGCCGCGGGCTTGTGCACTTTTTTCAATACGGATGCAACTTTCCTGAAAATCTGCAACGACGTGACGCGCTTTTCCTTGCGAACCCATTTTTTGATTTCCGCAGATATTTTTGTTGCGACCATTTCGCATTCGCGTTCTTTCATGCCGCATGTCATGCACGCCGAATAACACGACGCATACACCTTTCGCTCATCGAATTTTTCCGTACGACCTTTTCTTTTTACCACATCCACAAATACCACCTACGCGAAATTAATCGTTCCGTTAGCTATCAGTATAAGCAGCCAGCCTAAAAACACAAGCAGTAAGCCCATTGTTAATCTCATGTAAGCGCGGTTCTTATGCTTCCATTCCTTTATGGGATGTATGCTTGTGCCGAAATATACCATCGAAAGTATAGCCAATAACGGCAAGACGAATATTATGTTATACAGGACCAGCAGCAGAAACGCGGTCATGTTGAAATTTTGCGCGAGCAGTAATGTGACTGCCAGATAAGGCCCGCCTGTGCACGGCAATTCAACGGCTGCAACAAAGGCGCCCAGCATTACTATGCCCGGCGTGTTTATGTTCTTCGTGTATTCGTGGATCTGCTTGACGCGTTCCTGCGGAATCACCAACGACAGGCCGCGGCCGTACCAGAAGAAATCCTTTATCTCGATTATGCCGCCGAAAACTATCAACGTACCGACGACGATTGAAATATATTCTGCGACAAAAACAGGTATGCGCTGCAGAAACGCTATCAAGCCCAAACCGGCCAGCAGGTATGTTGAAAAGATCGCGAATATGTAGATAAGGCCAACGTTAAACATTTTCTTTTTCTGCGTGACCGTAAGCGACATCAGGAGTATGAACACGCCTATCGCACACGGATTTATGGAGTCTATTATTGCGGCTCCGAGAATGGTTCCTATTGCCGGCAGCGAAGCTTCGACGGCCATTAAGGTTCGACTCCAAAGTTCGGATTTATTTTATCCACAGGTTTTTCCGAAAAAACTATCTTTATCCTGTCGCCCGGCGGAACGTTGGTGTAAGGGCTTATGATGTACTCGTCCATCTTTGGTTCCAAACGGTCGTTGACGAACATGTAAAGCCAAGCGCTTTTGCCGTTGCATAAATCGTTATTAGACCATTTTTTGACCCCCGTCGTAGTTGGCATTGTTATTGATTCGGGCGTGAAAGATCCGCCGACAGCGCGGAAGAATCCGCCCAATTCTATGTCCTGCATTTTGACCACAACGCCTTCGATGTGCAGGCGGTCGTCATTGTGCAGGTGCATCAAAGGCTCGCCCACCTTATTGTCCCAGCCTGTTGAATGGACGAAGTGATAAAGCTGTCCGCAGGCCCACACCTCGATGTCGGCGTGCCAGTGCACAGGCCCTCCGGTTGCGGAGTTGAAGTTAAGCAAAAGCGTGACACCGACAAGGTATAATGTTGCGGCCGCTATCGGAACTGCTATGAGGCCGAATATGATTTTTTTGTGCCTTTCGCGCAAACTCTTTTTGAAAGCCAGCGACAGCACAACAAAAAACGCCACGATTGTGGACGAGACTAAAATCACTTTTAAAGGGTCCGGCACACCCAAGACGCTTTCTATTGTGCTTTGTTTCGCCGCTTCCGCAACGCCGTGGGCAAGCGCCGAGGTTAGTAGCAGTATTTCTACAAATATCGCAGCCAAAGATGCAATCAACTTCATTTAGTACATCCTTCAGCAGAATTCGCAAGCGTTCTTGCTCTTGTAGACTTTTCCCTTGTGTTTGTGCGGCTTTGCAGCCATAACTTACACCTTATTTATTACTTGTCCGCGATCACTTTTATTATTATGCCAGTTAACGCAGGCTACGAGTATTTCGCTGCACAGAAGAAGTACGAGGCCGCAAAGACAACAGAGGAGAAGATAATCGCCCTTGAGGAAATGATACAAAAATTGCCAAAACACAAAGGTGCCGAAAACGTACTAGCGCAACTTAAGGCAAAGCTTTCCAAATTGAAATCCCAGAAAATGGCGGCAAAAAAAAGGTCTGGCGGGCGCGTCACTACAGTGCCTAAAACGGGCGCTGGCCAGGTCTGCATCGTCGGTTTTGCGAATTCGGGCAAATCCGAACTTTTGAAAACGCTGACGGGGGTCGGCGAGCCTTCTACTACGCCTTACTCAACGAAAACGCCGCGCGTCGGCATGATGCTTTACGAAGATGTCCAAATCCAGGTTGTCGAAATTCCATCCAGTATGTCGCCGGAATTCCTGTCCATTGCGCATAATGCGGAGCTTGTTATTTTCCTGTACGACGCGGCGAAAACAGAAGACGTGGAGCGGTTGACGAAGGTAGCAGAAAGCGAAAATTTGGGGAACATATTATGGGCCGCTAACGTAATCTCGGAAAAAAAGGCGGTCGGCTTTGCCATAAACGCGGCATCCGGCGACAATGTCGATGAGTTGAAAAGAATGATATGGCACAGGCTGGGGCTTGTGCGTGTCTACACAAAAATCGTCGGAAAGAAAGCGGAATCAAAGCCGATGACGCTGCCCAAAAGGTCAACCGTCCGCGACGTTGCCATGGACGTGCATAAAGACTTTCTTAAAAACTTTAAGTTCGCCCGCGTATGGGGTTCTGCGAAATTCCCGGGCGCGCAAGTTGGGTTAGGCCATGTTGTCAAGGACAAGGACATCATAGAAATCCATGCGGGCTGATTTATTGAAGCGCAAATCCATTGTTGCAGCGGCATTCCCGCTAATAATGATCCTGTTTTTATCTTATTATGAAAAACCGACGGACGAAAAAATTATTTATTTTTCTTCTGGCGTTAGCAACACAACCCTGCTTGTAAAAATCGCTGATACCGAAGAATCGAGAAATAAGGGCTTAATGTTTGTTGAAAAGCTGGGCCGGAACGAAGGTATGCTGTTCGTCTTTTCCGATGAGCGACAACGCGCGTTCTGGATGAAGGACACGCTGGTACACCTGGACATGATTTTTGTTGCTTCAAACGGCACGGTTGTTGGCGTTGTCGAAAACGCGGAGCCGTGCAGACAGGAGCTGTGCAGAACTTATTCCGTAAACGCGCTGTCGCAGTATGTTGTCGAGGTTAACGCCGGGTTTGCGAGGAAAAATAATATTTCGCCAGGCAGTGTGGCGGTAAGCAACTTATAAAACAGGCGGGTAAAAGAACTTTATGGAAAACGTCACTGTAAGAAGCGTAATGACCAGGAGGGTCGCAACCATCGGCATGGACGAGACGATCATGGACGCCTCGCGGGTCATGGGTATGGAAAAGGTTAACTGTCTTGTTGTAATGGGCGGGCGAAGCGCGGTAGGCATGATAACAGACTCGGACATAACAAGGCACGTTGTCGGCAGAGGTCTGAACCCGAAGGAAACAAAAGTCAGCGAGATAATGTCGTCGCCGCTTATTTTCGTAAGCCCGGACGACAGAGTTGAAAAAGCCAAAGAGACGCTTTCCAGCCGCAAGGTAAACAGGTTGGCTGTGGTTGAAAACGGAAATCTTGAAGGGATAATTACAGACGCGGACATTTCCAAAGCAGGCACGATCAAAGAAAACCAAGCCCCAACTTCTATTGACAGCCATTTCTTTGAAGGTATGACTAAAAAGCCTGACTGGGATCGCGGTTCCGGGTTCTGCGATTTTTGCGGAAACCACGAAGACAATCTTGTAACATCCGGCGATGAAAAGCTTTGCAGAAACTGCCTGGAAAAGAAAAGGTCGTCCGGACACAACTGGGTGAGCAGGAAAAAATCAGGTCAGTCATTCACCGGCTGATTGATGCCCTGATTTATATAATTTTCCCGGGGATAAATTTTATGCGGTTATCAAGCGAGCGTGATCTTGGTTTTTTCGTTTTCCGTGGGCTGGATTCACTTTCCGGGCCGTTGCAGCTTTTCAGAGGCGGTGAAATTTACAGGGTAAGAAAAGTTTTAGGATACCGCGGAATAGGGGCTGATGTAAGAAGCAATTTGCCTGCCGGAATTGATTATGGGGTTGAGGACGGATTTTCCGGGCAGGGTTATGACGGCCTTGAACCGAGGACAAGACGGTTTTTGGATGGGTGGCACGAAAAATACAGAAGTACAGCAAACCACTCCAACAAAGACGTACAAGAGGATGTCGAGTACGGCGCACTCGCTTCGGGTTTTATGTATAGCGGCGTTCTTGGTGGTTCGACTGCCGTGCCTTTGGACACGCTTGCGAATGCCAGGGACAACGCCGTGGCCGACGGAATCACGAGATTCGCAGTCGGAGCCGGAGAATTTGTTTCTTATGCCGTGCCTTTTATCACCAGAAGGGACAAGGCGGCAGCGTCAAGGGCGCTTGAATTTATCAAGGATTCCGGTGCCGGCCTTTTTATCGGACCTGCGATGCAGGTTGCGGGCCATTTCACAGGCTTGAACGAAAGCGACTGGTACAGGGGCCTCACTGTTTCTATGTACAGCAACGGCAACAACTGGGCTGCGATTGCCGGAAGGTTTGCTAGGGATGTCATGCACGAAGGTATGGTAAAAGGGGTCAAAACCTGTTTTAATGATATATTTTTTGTGTCGAACCTTGTCGTGATGATAGGCGACAGTGTGTGGGGCGGGGTTATCAGGCCTGCTATTGGGTTCGAAACAACGTCCAATACGGGCGCGATGGCCGAGTCTATGGTACTTAGCACCGATTGCACAAGAGCGGCTGCCTTGGCAATGGGGATAAAGCGAATCGTGGACAGGAAACTTAATGCGCTGGTAAGCAGAAAGTTTCTCGACAAGCTTTATGCGGATACAGAATGATTTTTGCGTCTAACTTAACGAAGGCACGAGCGTTTTGCCCTGTCTATACTTGGCTATTGTTAATTCCGCTTCTTTCCTTTCTCCGATAGAACAAAGCTCTTGGTAAAGGCCGAACACGGCGCGACCTAACAACCTTCTTCCCAATTTGCTTTTGAAACCAATTACTTCGGGCGGGTCTATGCCTGATATGTGCTGTTCATACTCAAGCATCTTTCCCAGAGAATCTAGGTATGTTATTTTCATGCCTATGCGGATTTTTTCGTCGACAGATTCCACCATATTTGTTATTTGTTTAATTCGTATTTATTTAGCGTGGTCAACGCCCTCCGAAGTTACTTATCGGGCAAAAACGACTTTTAAGGCAAAACCCCGCGCACCGGCGTCTTTATATACAAGGTATGATATAGTAGTATACAGTGGTATGATGTCATATTGTACTGTGTTAATTCAATTGCCTGTTGCTGACCGAAGCGGACATGCTTCAGTTAGCCCAACGACGGGGGCGGGATGTATTGCGTTGCGCGTAAACTCGCCCTCGTTTTTGCGCTCACTGCCAGCCATAGTGAGAAAGCTGGTTCCCCGACAAGTAGAATCTATTTCTACGCCAGCCAATGTCCGGGTACCGGCCAGAAATACAGTGTACCAAGAGGGTGGGCAACGTGTGAAATGAATCGGGTCATCACCAGCAGGGCTGTCGGCAAGCGAATTGCCGGCAGTCCGACAAACCGAAACAAAAATCAACTTTTCCTTTCTGAAGATAACCTGTAAGATGCATACAATATTATTGCCGCACCGGCCAATTGGATAAGGTTCAGAGATTCTCCGAGCCAGAAAAACGATAACATCCCCCCGGCTATCGGAGTTATTGACAATAAAGCAGCGACTTTCCAGGCTTCCGTGTTTTTGAGAGCCGCAAACCACAAAGACAGGCCAACTACGTAAAACGTGATAATGCTGCCCATTGTGAGAACTAACGCGTTAACGGGCATTATCAAGTTATCAAGCACAATTGCTGACAACAAAAGCAGGACGATTCCGCCAAAGAGGTTGCTGTAGGCTGTAAGAACCAACGGGTCTGTTTTCTTCATAATTCTTCTGGAAGGTATGTAGGAATATCCTAGGAATAACAACGACGAAAACACCAGAAGATCGCCGATCTGCGCAGGCCCGAATGACAGGTTACCCGATGTGGATATTAAAACTGCGCCGATTATAGTGGCGATTACGAATAAAATTTCTTTTTGTTTCAAAGTTTCGCGCAAGAGCGCATACCCGAACAATATTACAAAGGCCGGCTCCAGGCGCAGGATAACCAGCGAATTTATCGAGGTCGTCATGCTCATGCCGTAAAGCAATAGAAAAGTTCCGAAAACGTTGCGCGACATTGTTATTTTCCAAAAGTCTGCGTTGTTTTTGAGTTCTTTGACTGCGGATAACTTTTTGTTTAGCACTTTGGATATGGCGAGAAGTATGACCGAAGAAATCAGCAGGGCGTAAGTTGCTACTAAAACCGGCTGCGCCAGTTTTGACGCCTGCGATTGGAAGACTATTGAGATTCCTATGAGTATTGCCGAAAATATCGCAAGTTTTGACCCGCGGTTCATGCTCCGACACCGGATTTTTTAAGTTGCCTTGCTACCTGCGTTGCGGAAACAAATCTTATCGTCCTTATTCCCATTGACCGCGATCTCATTACGTATTTGGGATTGTCGTCGATGAAAATTATTTCATCCGGTTTTGCGCCGGCCTTTTTTAGCAGAATGCGGAATATTTTTTTCTTGGGCTTTCTGGTTTTTGCTGTGTGCGAGTAAAGCCCGAAGTCGAAAAGTTTTGATATTTTGTACCTATTTTCCAGATAAGACACGATTTCCTTTACACTGTTTGAAAGGAAACCTACCTTATAGCCTTTTTTGCGGAGTTTTATTATGAGTTTCCTGGTGTCTTTTTTTATTTCGTAATATCCGTTAAGCCTCTTTTCCAGTATTCTGGGGTCTGTGGTCACTCCAAACTTTCTGCTGAATTTTTTCCAGAAGGCAAGCTCTGTGTGGCCGCCTTCGAACATGTGATTGAATTCCTTTATCACGAATTTTCTGACTTCCTTGTAATCCAGGAAAAATTCTTCCGTAAGGTGTTTTATCATGGGATAGACGCCATCGACTACGAGAACGCCGCCGAGGTCGAAAACTATGATTTTTCTTTTCATTTTTTATTTTCCTTTCTGTAAGTTTATTCTTCCTTTGTTTTTTTGGACCTGCGTTTTCTTTTTATAGCCTTTACAGGAGCTTCAGTTTTTTCCTCCGCCACCACTTCGTTTTGTTTCTGTGTTCCTTTATTTTCCGCAGCGGTTTTTGCCGCTTCCTGGGCTTTCGCGGCCTCGGCCGCGATCCTTGCAGGGGATTTGCACTCCATGTCTATGCAATTGCGAAACACACGGCCGACCCTGCGGACAACGATCATCGGCTTTCCACAGCGCGCGCAATTTTGCTTTAACGGCTCTATCAAGCCGGTCTGCGGTAAAGGAAAACCGGTTTTACAGTCAGGATACGACGAACATCCGATAAAGCGCTTTCCCGATTTCATCGACCGAATTATCTTCAGTTCCCCTTTTTCGCAGTTGGGACATTTACCTACCAATTTCGCGGCGCGGCGCATTGTTATGAACGCTTCCAGAAGGGTTTCTCCGACAGCCTTTTCGTTGTTCTTGAAATTGGTCAGGGTTTTTTCGAGTATTTGCTCCGCTTCTTTGATAACCGTCTCCTTTTTAATCTCTCCAGATCCTATCTTTTCCATTTTAGTCTCGAAACCCCTTGTTAATTCCTCGGAAAGAATTTCAGGGGAATATTTTTCAAGCGTGTTCGCGACCGTCAAACCAAGGTCGGAAACTTCTATTGATTTTCCCAGAACGTAGCCGCGCGAGAATAAAGTGCGTACTATGTTTGCGCGGGTGGCCTTCGTTCCTAACGAGCGCGACTCCAGTTCTTTAACCAGAGACGCTTCGTTAAACCTTTTTGGAGGCTGTGTTTCTTTGTTTAACATTGATACGACCCCGGCAAACGAATCCCCTTTCTTGAAATCCGGCAAAGAAAGGTCTTCGGCAGATGTGTACGGTTTATAGAATCTTAACCAGCCTTCTTCCGAAGTCGTTTTTCCGGTAACGGTGAAGTTGTTGTTCTCTATGGTGAACGTGTACTTTATTGATTCGCGCGTCGCTTCTTCTGCGAAGACCGCTAAAAACCTCTTGACTATCAAATCGTAAAGTTTTTCCTGCTGGGCTGTCAGTTTTTGCGGGACTTCGCCCGTGGGGTAAATGGACGGGTGGGCAGGATCGGATTTTTCGCCTTCGTTCGGTTTTAGTTCAGACTTGGCCAAAAGCTCTTTTGCAAGCTTTGAGTAGGGCTTTATTTTCGCCAGCTGTCCGATTATTTTTCGGTGCCCTAATTGTTCAGGCAGCTTTTGCGAGGACGTGCGCGGATAAGAAATTAAGCCGGACTCATAAAGCGATTGCGATATGTTTTGCGTCTGAACGGGCGTATAGCCGAACCAGCGGTAGGCCTCGCTTTGCAGCGTTGTCAAATCAAAAGGCACCGGCGGCTTTTGTTTGTAGCTTTTTTTTTCGATTTCGGATACGGCCGCCTTTTCGCCTTTGCAATCCGCGACAATTTTTTCGGCCCCCTTCTTTTCCCAGAATCTTTCGGTCTCGTGCCGGGCTATTATTTCCGCACCTTCAACCTTGAGGTGCAGTTCTATCTCCCAGAAGGGCGTTGCTACGAACGCGCGTATCTCCTTTTCGCGTTCCGCTAGAAGCTGCAGGGAAGGGCCTTGCACGCGGCCTGTTGACAGTACGAAGAAGCGGCCGGCCGCTTTCATTGCTAAGCTCAGGGCACGGCTTGTGTTGATGCCGTAATACCAGTCCAGGACATGACGGGCTAAACCGGCGTTGACCTGGCCGGCGTCCATGTTAGCGGACACTTTTTCGTAGGATTCTTCAAGTTCTGATTTTACAAGGGTTGAGAATTTCATTCTTTTAGCGTCGTGCACATTGCAAATGTATTCTAAGATGTTTTTTGCGATAACGTCGCCTTCGGTGTCGTAGTCCGTGGCTACGATAAAATCGGACGCGTTTTTCGCCAGCATGGCTATGTTGTCAAAGTATTTCTTTGTGTAAGCGCTGCGCTTGTTTTCGTAGATCGGTTTCCAGACAACGTCAAAAACAGGATAACGCCAGCCTTTGGAGGCCTGTTTTAGCCCGAACAAATGGCCGACAGCAGGGACGACGACAAGCCTTTTGCCGTTTCTGGTGATCTCGTAATAACTTGCGCCTTCGTCGTTTTTCTGGGTCTCAACCCGGCCTTCGGCAAGCGACTGCGCAATGCGGAAAGCGGCTTTTGGTTTCTCGGAGATGATTAGCGTGTAAGACATGCAACCCCAACTTATCAATAAAATCAGTTTTAGCGTTTGGCTAACCATATATAATATGGGAAATTTAAATAGGTTTCTTCTTGATTGAAGCGCGTCGCGTTGTTTGAATGACTAATTTCTAGAAGTTTTGGTCGTTTTTAGGCTTAAGTATGTCATTTTAATGCTGTTTTTTCAGCAAGGTTTATATGTCTGGCACGTGATATTGAGGCGCGGTTCTCGTGAAAATCTGCGGCTACTGTGGTCTGGAGTATGCAGAGTCGGGGAGCCAATGCCTGCGCTGCGGAAATTTGCTTAGAAGCATTGATCCGCGCGCGCCCATTGAGATAGGATCAGGCGGTTCTGCTGAAAAGCATGCCAATTACAGGCAGTGGTAATTATTTCTGCACTATGATCCTTTCGCCGAACGGGATTTTCTTTGGCTCGAATCCCAGTCGTTTCGCTTTCTCCCAGAAGCTTTTGAATACGTCCTCGGAAACGCGGTTGTACTCAATGCCTTTTTCACCCTTTGTTTTTACTATAAAACTTTTGATATCCTCAAGCTTTGTGTATGAGAATTCTGTTACAGGCGAACCCAGATAGTTGAGTATATCCTCTACGCGCTCCTTGATTACGCCTTTCCTTTTCAGCAGGTCTGTCCACATCTTGCGCTCTGCCACGCTTAACGACTTTAGAAAACATTTTACGCACGTTGTTTCGTTGCTCTTTGATATGGAGCACTTGTCGCACGCGAACTCCCTGCATGAAAAACAAACAACGGGACGTGCCGCGATTTCGCCGCAGTGAACGCAGTTTACCATATTGATTAATTGTAGTCGAAGGTTCAAATTGATTTATAACATGCAGAGCGATAATAAAATTATGGACTTTTTAATACCAGCGAGCGGACAGTATCGCGAACCGTTTCCTCGGAACTTCGTTTCGGTTTCCAGCCGAGGTTTTTTGCCAGAGTTATGTCTGGCTGGAATATTTTGACGTCGCCTTTCCAGCCCTTGGGTTCTTTGGCAGTGAATTTTAATTTTGCCTTAAGTTTCATCTCTTCGATCACGATCTCAGCTATCCGTTTTATGGTGATAACATCCTCGGCGCCCAGGTTGATTATGTTGACAGGACTGTCCGCGTTTTCGATGACGCGGGCGATGCCGTCCACACAGTCTGCGACGTGCAGGTAACATCTCTCCTGGCTGCCGTCGCCTAGGACTTCTAACTCCGACGGGTTGTTGCGCAATTTGGTTATAAAATCGTGCGCCGGTCCATGCCGAAGCCGCGGGCCGCCCACGTTGGCAAAACGGAACACCCAGGATTTCATGTTAAAGGTGTGACAATACGCCGAAATTAACGCTTCACAGGCAAGTTTCGATGCCGCGTACAGCGAGTTCGGCTTTAACGGGCCGTAAGATTCCTTTGTCGGGACAGGCGCGTTGCCGTAGATTATTGCCGATGATGCGAACGCCATGTTGTTTACATTGTTCTCTTTCATCGCTTCCAGTATGTTGTAGGTCATTGTTATGTTGCCGATCATTTCCGATGACGCTGTCAAACTGGCCAGAGGGTTGGCTGCAAGATGGACGACCAGATCTACGTTTTTCACAGCTTCTGATACAGGGTTTTTGTTCAGGAGATCTATGTTAACGTAGTTTGCCTTTTTATTCAGGGTTTTCCTCCGATCCGGTGAAAGATTGTCGGCTACGGTTACAGAGTTTTTCTCCGCTAAAAGATCGACAAGATGGGAGCCTATGAAGCCTGCACCGCCTGTGACCAGAATCCGATTACCGTCCAGCTTCATGAAATTTGTTCGAAGTGCAGACTTAAAAAGCGTTTTTCGGATCGCAGGTGCGCACTTCGATGTCGTAAAGCCCGTGCCACTGTGTTGTGATCTGGCCGCGCTCATAGGCTATCCTGCCCACTGCGCGGTGCTTCCGTTCCTTCATATAGGAAATGATATCGGCGAAACCGGTTGTAAGCAGGTTCTGTTCCGCAGGTTCTGTAACTTCTACAGATGCCCAACCTTCTCCGTACTGTTCTGCCAGTTCGAACTGGTGATGCGATCTGCCATTTGAGTTGTCCTGATACCTTTTCAGCGCCTCGTGCGCAAACGGCTTCATCGTGGCGTAGCGTGCAAGCTGGGGGCTTTCAGGAATGGTCAGCCTTGCTGTCAGGTTGTTTACTTTTTTTCCCGAATAGGACGCGCCGGCATCCAGGCTTACGTATATGTAGATTTTAGTGGGTGGCGCAGGCTTTGGCTGGTTGCTGATTGTTTCCTGTATTGCGGGGTTGGTTGCGCTATCCATGCCAGCCCCTGTTGTAATATTGGTTGACATTTTCATCCACCCATGAATAGGAGGAAAAATCTCTTTTCGCAGAGTAAAAGAAACCCACCATTAATTGGTTCGATAAGAATTTAAAAGTATTTATATCAGAAACATAAAATAAAAGTACGACTACAATCAAGCTTCTGGACAAAGTTTGATTAATTGAAATCGAATCTGTCTGGACAACAGATTTTGATTAAGTTTGGACTTCGCAAATTTCTTCAGAGTTCTTAATGTAAAACTTTTCAACAGTTGGACTGCTGCCAAAAAATTTCTAAGAAAGATTGGTGAAACTTATATAAAAAGTTTTGGGCCATAAAAGTTCATTTCAACGGTTGTACGGCAAACCGTGCACAGGAAACGTCAGTTTCCTGTGATTGGCCGATCGGGGCGCATAATGTGCGCGACGAGAATTGATGGGGGTGCGGAAGTTGAGTTTGCTTCAAAGCGCTTTTGAAAAAGCGTACGGGTATAAGGAAACCGGGTCAATGGAAAAATTTGACATGAAAACTTTAGACGAGAAAATCGCGGCCGAGTTTGGCATCGAGGTAAAGAAAGCGAAGATAATGGTTTTCGGATGCGGCGGGGGCGGTGGCAATACCATAAGCCGATTAACGGATATGGGCATTGACGGAGCCGCTACCGTGGCTATAAACACTGATGCGAAAGCATTGGCGATGACAAAGGCTGACAAGAAAATTTTGATAGGCAAAGAGATCACGCGAGGTCTGGGCGCAGGCGGTTATCCGGAGATCGGAAGGAAATCAGCCGAAGAAAGCAGGCAGCAGATCAAGGAGTCTATACAAGGCTGCGACATGTTGTTCGTGGTAGGCGGCATGGGCGGCGGGACCGGAACAGGTTCAGCACCGGTAGTTGCCCAAATTGCGAGAGAAATGGGTTCAATGGTAATCGGAACTGTAACGATGCCGTTCAAGATCGAAGGTGCGCGTATTGTCAAGGCCGAGGACGGATTAAGCAGGTTACGCGAAAACTGCGACAGTGTTATCGTAATCGAGAATGATAAACTGCTTGAATTTGCAGGCGATTTGCCGCTGCAACAGGCTTTTGCCTTGGCCGACGAACTGGTCGCGACAATGATCAAAGGCATTTCGGAAACAATCAGCCAGCCGTCGTTGGTTAACTTGGATTACGCCGACGTAAAGGCGATAATGCATTCCGGAGGAGTTGCAGCGATCGGTTTTGCAGAATCGTCGACATCCAACCGGGCGGAAGACGCGATACAGAAGGCGTTATCCAACCCTTTGATCGAGGTTGAATATGCCGGAGCTTCGGGGGCTTTAGTGCACATAACCGGCGGGGCTGATTTGAAATTGGACGAAGTCAATACTATAGGCGAGTTCGTTTCGAAGCAGTTGGATCCGTCAGCCCAGGTAATCTGGGGAGCTCGCGTTGTGCCGAACTTTGGAAACAAGGTGCAGGTCATAACGATCGTTACGGGTGTTAAAAGCCCGTACATACTCGGACAAGCGTCTGTTGAACGATTGCAGTCGTCCGAGGTGTCTTCGGAACTTGGAATCGAGATTTTGAGGTAAACAACCCCTACGGTAGGTAGGTTGCTGAAACCTACCTACCTCTGATTATTTTTTATCCATTTTTTGTTAAGGACAAATGTGGCGTCCTGTTGTGTTTGTTTACTGGCAGTTGACAGAAGTTTCAACAACACCTGATGATGTGCCTACGCGCACAATATGCTTTCCTTCAGTGCCGGGGTAATTGATTACAAGCTGCGATTGGCCGGGTTGTATATTAATATCGCCGGTTGCTTTGTTGTAGATTTTCACTTCGTCTATCGTGCCGTTGAAATTCCTGTTTGCATTGCTATCTCTTCCTATGTACACACTCCATGTTGTTAACAAAAAAATCTGGCCAGTTATGTTG
>JACPZZ010000020.1 GCA_016195275.1 Candidatus Aenigmatarchaeota archaeon
AGGCACCGGATTCTCCTACTGTGGGTTTCGGCGGTGAGATAGACGAAGTGAAAATCTACAACAAAGCAATCGGCGATATTAATATACAGCCCAGCCAATCGCAGCTTGTAATCAATTATCCCGGCACTGAAGGAAAGCATATTGTGCGCGTAGGCACATCATCAGGTGTTGTTGAAACTTCTGTCAACTGCCAGTAAACAAGCTTTAATATCGCACATACCTCTCTATTTTTGCAGAGAATAGGCCGGGGAGCTAAGGGTTCCTTGTGACCACAAACCCCTTCAGGTGGGGCCGAAGCTGGAAGAAGGTATGCGCTTTAACGCAAACCCAAGGGTTCGACGACGAAGTCCTGTCCTGTTGGGTCGTTTGTCCGGTGAACCTGGTCAGGTGCGGAAGCGAGCAGCCATAAACCGAGCGTGCGACGCTTACAGGGTAACGGGATGGAGAAGAGCCTTCGGATAATTTGCGCTGCGGCGTATATCGACTGAAGGCGCTTCTCTGCACTAATTTTAAGCAGACCGCCCAATGTTATTCCATGAAGCCAAAAAACACAATGATTTTCATTGCCGGGCTGATTTTGCTGCTGGTTTTCGTAAATATGGGTGGCCACCTTCAGGCAAAAGATTCTGACAAATCTCTGTACATAACTGACAGCAGCTATGCAACCATGCTTATACCTGCGGTTGACGAAACCGGGGAGGGAATCGTAACAAACCTTACAGTCCAGGTCAAACTAGGCAGCGGCCGCTCGTTGGTTGACATAAACAACCTATTCTTCTGGGTCGACACCCAGAATTCGATACGCACAGCCAAGGACGTGGCACAGAAATTCACGGGCGCGGACCTGAAAAATTACGATATAATATATTCAATTGTGGCAAACGCATCGGCTGTTGAGGGCCCGTCCGCAGGCGCGGCGATAGCCATAGCCACAATAGCGGCGCTGGAGAACAAAAATTTGAAGCGTGACGCAATGATCACGGGGACGATAAACCCTGACGGCTCGATAGGCAAGGTGGGCGACGTGATGGCAAAAGCTGCGGCTGCTAAAAGCTTCAATGCGACGCTCTTCCTGATTCCTGCCGGTCAATCGGAGCAGACAACAAACGGCTACGAAAAGGCATGCAAAAATTATCTGGTTGCAAGAACCTGCTCCTCGGTGTGGATGTCGAGGAGCGTGGATGTCGGAAAAGAGGCTGGCATCGAAATCGTGGAAGTAAGCGGCGTGAAAGACGCGATGCGCTATCTGGTGGTGGAATGAGGCTGCACAAAGATGAGATAAAGGATATGCTGCTGGCTTCGGCCGCGCTTATTTTCATATTCTCCTATCCGGAATTTTTGTCGCAGCCGTCCCTGCTTTTCGCCTCGGCCATGGCGATAGCAAGCGGCTTTGTGCTGCATGAACTTGCGCACAGGTTTGTTGCCAATAAGTTTGGCGTGACCGCGCGGTTCGCAATGTGGAAAGAGGGGCTTGCCATCGCGTTGATCCTTGCCATAGCGACGAACGGCAGTTTCGTTTTCGCTGCGCCAGGCGCGGTCATGATCAATAGCGTGCGTTTTTCGCTCCGAGGGCTTGTGGCACTGGGTAAAAAAGAATACGGCATAATTTCCGCGGCCGGACCTGTTACGAATTTGTTCCTGGCCGCAGCTTTCGCACTCCTGCACTCTTCCACAGCAGACAACTTGTTCCTTTACGCAGCCCATGTAAACGTTTCGCTGGCCCTGTTCAATATGATACCAATTCCGCCGCTGGACGGGTCGAAAGTCATTTCATGGAGCCTTGCAGTATGGGCTGTGATAATCGCTGCGATAGCCTTGTTCAGGATCTTTTTAGCCTAGGTTGACAAAAATGGGAAAAAGGTTTTTTGAGATCGATGCGGCGCGCGGGGCTGCAATCATCCTGATGATCCTTTATCACGCCGCTTTCGACCTGCAGTATTTCGGAATCTATAAGCTTGAACTTGGCTGGATTTTCTGGTATTTTTTCCCAAGGCTGATCGCATCCACGTTCATCGTCATCACCGGCATTTCGCTCACCCTGAATTACAACAAATCCAAGGTTGACGCTAAAAAAAGATTCGTATTGCGCGGGCTGAAAATTTTCTGCTTCGGGCTTCTGATAACGGCTGCAACATACCTGTTTTTGCCGAAAGGTACGATATTTTTCGGGATACTTCACTTCATAGGCGTTTCCACAATAGCCTCTATCCCTTTTTTGAGGATGCGAGAAGAAGCGCTTTTACCTGCCGCCGTTGTTTTTCTGGCAGGTTTTTACACGGGTTCGCTCACCACGGATTCGCCGTGGCTGCTTTGGCTGGGGCTGATGCCAAAAGATTTTTACACGTTTGACTACTTCCCGGTTTTTCCGTGGTTTGGCCTTGTCCTAACCGGCATCTATCTGGGAAACAAATTTTATCCGGGCGGTAAAAGGTCTTTCGGAATAGGAGAATTTTCATCAGGCTTTCTCGAAACGCTGGGCCGAAACTCGCTCCTCGTTTATCTGCTTCACCAGCCGGCGATAATTCTCCTCCTGGCTTTTTTGCGTTAAACGTCAAAACTCAGCGGGCCGTATTTCACGGTCACGTTTTTGCTGGCTTTTATTATCCTTGATTTCAGTTTTTTGAGGTTCTTCGCGACAGCATAGCCCCTTACTGCAATCTGCGCCGCGACAACCGGGTTTTTAATTTCGACCACTACCCTCTCCTTTTCTACCCTGACTTCAGCGGCTTCCCGGCCTTTCAACGATATGCCGAATTCGAGCTTTTTGGCCAGTCTTTCCTCAAGGAATTTCACCAGATCCATTTCAGCGCCCTTTCTTCTGCGGTATTGCAGTGACTTCCACGTTGCCGTTAAGCTTCAATTTTATTTTTCCCAGGTTAACTTTAACGCCGTTAAGGTCGAATTTTAAAGTGCCTCCCTCGTCTATAACAGATTCCAGGATCTCCTCAATGAACTCTTTATTCCTGCCTGCAATCTTTTTTATGAGCTTACCGCCGCTATCACCGAATAATTTCAAACAATCACCTGGTTTTGATTATATTTCCTGTTTAAAAAAGATGTTTTTTCCTGAAAAATCCCCGAAAAAAATATTTTCCGGGTTTTTCTGCAAATTTTCGACAAAATTTTTTTTCTAAATTTATTTTCATTGGAATTTTTTCTGAATATCAAAAACAGTCTATACATATCTTTAAATCCATTGCAAATAAAAGTATTATTAGAAATGGAGAAAAAAATTTTAGCTAGTTTGAAATCAAAAAATAACGACGCTTCAAGCGGGCTTGCAGAATGGAAGAAGACAAAAACGATCGGCATACACCTTGTTGCGGAGCTGGTGGGCTGCGATTTTGAAACGCTCAACGATGAAAAAAAGATAAAGGAAGCCATGTTAAACGCGTCGGCTGCCGCCAAGTTCACGGTTCTGGACGTCTTGATAAAAAAATTTAATCCGCAGGGCGTGACGGCTTTATTGCTGCTTTCAGAATCCCACTTTTCGCTTCACTCCTGGCCCGAAATGGGTTATGCCGCAGTCGACATGTTTACATGCAGCAAAACTTCCGATCCCCAAGAAGCCTTTAAAGTGCTTCTGAACTACTTTAAACCAAAGAGGTACACGAGCAGGGAGATGGCAAGGGGCCCAAATGCCGTTTAAACTGGAAAACTACGTTTCTGAGATTCCATTTTCCTACGAGCCTGATTCGTACGGCCATTTCATGAAGGTCGACAGGGTGCTGTTTGAAGGACGTTCAAAATACCAGAGTGTGAAGGTCATAAACAATAAAATATTCGGCAACGTCCTGCTTTTGGACGGTTTTTTCCAGGTTTCGGAATTGGATGAGCATCTTTACCATGAGCCCCTGGTCCAGCCGGCCATGTTCTCGCACCCGAACCCGAAAAACGTGCTTATCGTCGGCGGCGGTGATGGAGGAGCGCTGGAAGAAGTTTTAAAGCACGGCACTGTTGAACGTGTCGTGATGGTTGAACTTGACAGTGAGGTGGTAGAAATTTCTAAAAAGCACCTGAAATCGGTGTGCAAGGATGCCTTTTCCGACAGAAGGATAAAACTTGTGATAGATGACGGCAGGAAATTCGTGGAGAATACCAAAGAAAAGTTTGACGTTATCATCGTTGATCTAACCGACCCTTTTGGGCCGTCGAAAATGCTTTATACAAAGGAATTTTATACCGCAGTTTCAAACGCGCTTACAAAAGACGGAATCCTGGCGCTTCACTCCGAATCTCCGCTGCTTGCACCCAAGGCTTTCAAAGTGATAATAAAAACTTTGAAATCCGTTTTCAAGCATGTCAACGTGCATCTGGGGTTCGTAAACACGTACGCCACTGTGTGGTCCTTCGCCAACGCATCGAATTCCATTGACGTTAGAAAATTAAGCCCGGACAATATGAAACAAAAATGCAGGGAAAGGGGCGTCAAAGACCTGAAATACTATGCTCCGGAATTGTACCCAAACGCTTTTGAAGTTACGAATCAAATAAAGAAAATGCTTGAGGAGGGTGCAAAGATATCAACAGACAAAAATCCTCTTGACGTAGACGCGAAACTTTCAAATACAGGGGCGGTTGCATGAATACAGGAACAGTTCTAATAATCGGGGCGGGCGGTGTCGGCAGTGTGGCCGCCCACAAATGCGCGCAGAATCCAGAAGTTTTCAAGAAAATCCACCTGGCAAGCCGCAGCTTGGAAAAACCGAATGCCATAAAGGCTGACATTAAAAATAGGTGGGGCGTGGATATTGAAACTCACCCCGTCGATGCGGACAAGGTTCCGGAGGTTGTCTCATTAATCCAGGAGGTGAAGCCGGATGTTGTCATTAACGTTGCGTTACCTTACCAAGACCTGACAATAATGGATGCCTGCCTTGAAACGGGCGTACACTACATAGATACAGCGAATTACGAGCCGCCGGACGTGGCTCATTTTGAGTACAGCTGGCAGTGGGCGTACCAGGACAGGTTCAAGGAAAAAGGAATCATGGCCGTACTTGGTGCAGGATTTGATCCGGGCGTGTCAAACATGTACTGCGCCTACATACTCAAAAAATTCTATGACAAGATCAGGTTCATTGATATTCTCGACGCCAACGCAGGCAATCACGGACACGCTTTTGCAACCAACTTCAATCCAGAAATCAACATACGCGAGGTTACCCAAATCGTCCGGCATTGGGACAAGGGAAAATGGGTCGAAACTCCGGCTATTTTAGACCAGAAAAGCGCTCATTTCACCTTTGATTACCCGGTTGCGGGCCCGAAAGAAAGCTATCTGCTTTACCACGAGGAACTGGAGTCTTTGGTTAAGAATATTCCCGGGCTTGAACGCATCCGCTTCTGGATGACATTTTCAGAAAATTATCTAAACCACCTTCGCGTAATGCAGAATATCGGGATAACCCGGATAGACGAGGTGGAGTTTGAGGGAAAGAAAATCGTTCCAATAAAGTTTTTGAAGGCCCTGCTGCCGAATCCTGCGTCCCTTGCAACAAATTATACGGGAAAGACGGTAATAGGCTGCATTATCACGGGTGTAAAAGACGGCAAAGAGAGCACCAAATACATCTACAACGTGTGCGACCACGCGGAATGCTTCAGGGAAGTGGGGTCGCAGGCGATTTCCTACACTGCAGGCGTTCCACCGGTGGTTGCAGCGATGATGGTGATGAAAGGCGTGTGGAAAGGGGCTGGTGTTTATAATATGGAACAGCTTGACCCTGAACCTTTCTTGGAAGCAGTTTCGAAGAACGGTTTGCCGTTTGAAGTTGTGGATTACGAAACATTGCCTGAAAAGATTTGATATCCTGGTGTTTTCATATATTGGGGCGCTTGATATTGCCTAACGACGAAATATTTGAGCCGTATTGGGAAAAAGACGGGGCCAAGCTTTTTTCTGATTTTGACCCTTCATACGTGAAAACGCCGGCTTACGTTGTTGATCTTGGCATCCTTGAAAACAACCTCAGAATACTTGCAGATGTGAAAAAGCGAACCGGCGCTAAAATACTTCTTGCCCTCAAGAGCTTTGCGATGTTCAGCGCTTTTCCCCTGATCAGGAAATATCTCGACGGCGTGTGCGCAAGCTCTGTGAACGAAGCGCGCCTTGGCAGGGAAAAGTTCGGGAAAGAAGTGCACACATTCGCTCCGGCGTACAGCGACAAAGACATCGAAGAGCATTTGAAATATTCCGACCATGTAATTTTTAATTCCTTCCAACTCTGGGAACGGTACAAAGGTGTTATCAAAAAAAGCAAGCGTAAAATTGAGGTTGGTATCCGCATAAACCCGGAGTCGGCAGGGGCGGAGAACGACCTGTACAACCCATGCGCGCCATGTTCACGGATGGGCGTTACGCTGCGGGAATTCCGGCAAGATAAGCTTGACGGAGTCGACGGGCTGCATTTCCATGCCTTGTGCGAACAGGGCGCGGAAGACTTGGCAAACGTGCTTGAACATGTCGAAAAAAAATTCGGCCCGTATCTTTCAAAGATGAGATGGATCAACTTCGGCGGCGGGCACCACATCACGAGAAGTGATTACGACACTGGCTTGCTCTGCAAACTGGTATCGGATTTCAAGAAAAAATACGGCGTCGACGTGATTTTGGAGCCTGGTGAGGCTGTTGCGCTCAACGCCGGAGTTTTGGTCGCATCCGTACTGGACATCGTAAAGAATGATATGGAGATCGCGATTTTGGACTCGACAGCCGAGGCGCATATGCCCGATGTTTTGGCGATGCCTTACCGTCCTACGATAGTGGGGGCTGCGAAACCCGGTGTGAAGAAATACACTTACCGCATTGGCGGCATAACCTGCTTGTCCGGGGACGTAATCGGCGATTACTCGTTCGATAAGCCGCTGCGCATAGGAAACAAACTGGTGTTTGCCAACCAGGCTATTTACACTATGGTGAAGAACACAACTTTCAACGGCGTGCGGTTACCTAACATAGTCATACGCGAAAAAGACGGCAAACTACGAATTGTGAGGCAATTCGGCTGCGAGGATTTCGAGCGCCGTTTGTCGTAAGCCTATTTTCCGGCGCACGCCTTTATAAAACCGGAGAAAAGCGGGTTAGGTGCGGTTAATCTTGAGGTAAACTCGGGATGGAACTGTGCCCCGAGGAAAAATTTCAGTTTTGGAAGCTCGCCGATCTGTTTTATCCTTTTGTCGGGCGTAGAGCCGGACATAACAAACCCATTTTTCTCCAATATCCCAATATATTTGGGGGATATTTCGTAACGGTGGCGGAACCTTTCCACAACATAATCTTTTCCATAAAGATTTCCCGCAACCGTATTCTGCTTGACAACAACTTTCTGCCCGCCAAGCCGCATCGTAGCGCCATAATTTTTACCTTCGATGATTTTTACCTGTTCCGGAAGTATATCGATGACAGGATATTCTGTGTCAGGGTTAATTTCGGTGCTGTTCGCGCCTTCCAGGCTGCATACGTTTCTGGCAAACTCGATAACCGCGAGCTGCAGGCCATAACACAAACCAAAAAACGGGATATTGTTTTCACGGGCGTACTTTATTGCGGCTATCTTGCCTTCTATTCCGGTGCTGCCGAAACCGCCCGGCACAATTATGCCGCTTAATTTGGCAAGTTCGGCCAGCTTTTCAGGGTTTTTTTCAAACTTCTTTGAATCTATCCAGACTATTTCCGGCTTGACATCATGCCATGCAGAAGCGTGCTTGACCGCTTCTATAACAGATATGTAAGAATCCGAAAGTCTGTAGTCTCCGATGTCAAAATATTTTCCTACTATTCCTACGTTTATTACTGTCTGCGCGTTTTTCATCCTTGATACCAGCTCTTTCCATTTTTTCATGTCCGTACCGGCCGGTTTGAGATTCAGTTTCTGAAGAACTTTTTCCCCGAATTTCTGTTCCTCGAAAATCAGCGGCAATTCGTAAACATTTTCCACGTCAGGGTTGGATATTATGTCGTTCTCACGCACATTGCAGAACATGGCTATTTTTTCCTTGCGCACTCCGTCAACAGGATATTCGGAACGGCATACTATGAAATCCGGAATTATGCCCGTCTGCATCAACGCCCTGACAGAATGCTGCAGGGGCTTGGATTTCATTTCTCCCAAATGGCGCAGCACGGGCAGAAAGCCTACGTGAACAAACACCGTGTTCTCGCCGTCGAATTTTATCTGGCGGGCGGCCTCCAAAAAAAGTATGTTCTGGTAATCGCCGACAACGCCGCCTATTTCCACAAGGACAAAATCAGCCTTTGTCCTGTTTGCGACGTTCTTGATCCTTCTTTTTATCTCGTCGGGTATGTGCGGGATGACTTCAACGGTCTTGCCCAAAAATTCGCCGCGGCGTTCCTTCTCTATGACTTCGCGATAAACCTGGCCCGTGGTTATGTTGTGCTCTTTGCTTATGGTAACATCCAAAAACCTTTCGTAATGGCCTAAATCCTGGTCTGTTTCCCCGCCGTCTTCGGTAACCCAGACTTCGCCATGTTCCGTAGGGCGCAGCGTGCCCGCGTCTACATTTATGTAGGGGTCTATTTTGACAGCGGTCACACTGAAGCCTTTGGATTCCAGGACGCGCCCGAGCGAGGCGGTTGTAAGGCCTTTACCAAGGCCGCTTACAACACCGCCCGTGACAAAAACGTAGCTGGCCATGAATATCCTTGAACAATTTACACAAGCTTAAATAAATTGGGCTTTGATATAACTCTTTTATAGCCTGTTTTTCTGCGGCCCGAAAAACCGGATATTATTTATTATCAGACTTGGCCAATGTTTAGTTAGCATGTACGAGATTATTGTAGGCCGCAATTCGGACGACCTGAAAAAATACGGTTCTATCGGAACAGCCTACATAGGAAAGCATGTTGTCGGAACGGGCGAAGATGCGCACACCACGAGCAAAATACTTCTTGACCTCATAAGGCCGCACGTGATGCTGGTATGCGGCAAGAGGGGCAGCGGAAAATGCCTGCACGGGGACACTCTAATAACATTAAGTGACGGCTCTGTTG
Source organism: Candidatus Aenigmatarchaeota archaeon (assembly GCA_016195275.1). Taxonomy (GTDB): domain Archaea; phylum Aenigmatarchaeota; class Aenigmatarchaeia; order JACPZZ01; family JACPZZ01; genus JACPZZ01. The sequence continues at coordinate 9,017 of JACPZZ010000020.1, forward strand.
CGCCGATCAAAGACCTGGCAAACGATACAAGAAGTGTTCTCGGCTTGAATAATGACCTTAAAATCGGCGTCCTGCAAAAAACGGAGTTTTTCAAGAGACGCGTGGACAAATTGGTAAAAATCAGGCTGCGGAGCGGGAAAGAGATAAGACTCACGCCGGAACACCCGCTCCTTACAATCAAGGGCTGGAAACAGGTTAACGAATTGTCAATAGGTTCCAGAGTAGCAACGCCCAGAACACTGGATTGTTTTGGGAACAAGGAGTTGGAGGATTACAAAACAAAACTCTTGGCATACCTTATAGCCGAAGGGCATTTGGGAAACGGATTCGTATTGTTCAGTAATAGCGACCCGGAAATGATGAGCGAATTCAAAAGCTGCGTCGAAGAGTTTGTTTTATCCAATCCTGTGAGAAATGAATTTGGCCAGTTTTCCAAAGGAAATTATGGAGCCAATACCAAATCTTCGATTACCAAATGGTTGATAGGCCTAGGGCTATATGATAAAAGGTCGGCCGGCAAATTCATACCTGACTGCGTTTTTAATTTGCCAAGAAATCAGCTTTCCTTGTTTTTGAACCGCCTTTTCAGTTGCGACGGAAGTTTGTATAACAAGAAAGGAAGGAATCGTACCCAATGGGAGATCTCCTACTCATCAAGATCCGAGATACTGATAAGGCAGGTGCAGCATCTTTTATTGCGCTTCGGTGTATTGTCGAGAATAAGGCCCAAGATCACAAAAATCAACGGGAAAAGGATACCATCATTTGAAATTGTTGTTGGCAGTGAATCTGTAACGACCTTCATAAAGAGGATTGGATTTTTCGGCGAAAAAAAAGGGTTGCAAAAGGTGTATACGGCAAACGAGCACGTAATAAAGAGGAATCCAAACACAGACACTATACCAGAGGGAATATGGGACATATACAGACCCAAAAACTGGGCTGAATTGGGCAGAAAAATGGGTTATTCTATGGGCAAAGCGCTTAGAACAAGCATCAATTATTCCCCGTCAAGGCAAAAGCTTTTGCAGATGGCGGAAGCTGAACAGAATGAAAATTTGGCGTTGCTCGCCAAATCCGACATATTCTGGGACGAGATAATAATGATGGAAGAATTGGAAGGCAGTTTTGATGTTTTCGATATATCGGTGCCAGAATTTCACAATTTTGTCGCGAATGAAATAATTGTTCATAACAGCTACTCGGCTGGCGTGATCGCAGAAGAAATGGCTGCGCTGCCAAAGGAATTAAGGGATAATCTTGCATTTATCATTATCGACCCGATGGGCATATACTGGTCAATGAAAAACCCCAACGAAAAGGATTCCGACCTGCTGCGCAAATGGGACTTAAAGCAAAAGGGCGTTGACATCAGCCTTTTTGTGCCGGGCTCCAAGATAGCCGAGTACGAATCTGCGGGCATATTGTGGGACCATACAATATCGCTGCCTGCCGGAGAATTTACGGCAGAGGACTGGGCTATAACCTTCAACATAGAAATGTTCAGCGATGCGGGAGTTTTGCTGGGGCGGGCCATAAAAAACCTGAAAGAGAAATCAACTGCGTACGGCGTAAAAGACATCATAAACGAGATCGATTCCGACAAGCGCGCGGACCAGAAACACAAGGACGTTTTGCGCAGCCTGTTTGAGAACATAGATTCATGGGGCATATTCTCAAAGGAGAAAATCTCCCTTGAAGAGATGTTCAAGCCCGGCTCGATATCCGTTATCGATATTTCGCATTACGAAGGCTGGGCCATAAAAAACCTTTTCGTCAGCCTTATTTCCAAAAAAATTTATCAGGCAAGGCTGCTGTCAAGGAAAGAGGAAGAGGCCAAGTCGATTGCGGGCGAGGAGAAATCCGGAATGCCAATGGTCTGGTTAATGATCGACGAATCGCACCAGTTCCTGCCGAACGACGCGAAGACAACATCAACGGAGGCTTTGTTAACTCTTGTTAAACTGGGCCGCGAACCGGGCATATCCACGGTTTTCATAACCCAGCAGCCCTACAAACTGCATCCGGATGCGTTGTCGCAAACGGACGTGGTTTTGTCGCACCGCTTAACTTCAGAGCAGGATGTTAAAGCCCTTGAAACTGTCATGCAGACATACCTCCTTAACAACATCCAAAAAAGCATCGACGACCTTCCGAAATGGAAAGGAACGGCAATAATACTTGACGACAATTCCGAGAAATTGTACAGCTTGGTTGTGCGCCCGCGCACAAGCTGGCATGCGGGCGGAAGCCCGATCGCGATCAAAAACGATCAAGGCACCAGGAATAATTAGTGACATACCCCCACCCCTAAAGGATGTGGGCTTCTTGCTTCAATGACGGAACTGTTGTTACATCTCCACAAGCGTTACTTCCCGTCTGCCCGACGGTAGCTCTTATGAGTATATTTCGTGCAGCATTCAGGTCTCGGTCAATTGACAGACCACAAGACGGACAATTGTGGACTCTTTCCGACAATTCTTTTTCCACGAGTTCTCCACAATTACTACACATCTTTGTTGTGTTTTTTGGGTCTACGAATACAATTTTGCAACCAGCACTTTCAGCCTTGTAGCTAATCATATTCGCAAACGTATTCCATCCAGCATCGTTGATTTGCTTGCCAAAGTTCTGTTCTGACATTTCTTTAGAGGCAAGCTTCTCAAGAGCTATGAGGGAATAAGTATTGACAAATCTTGTTGAAGTCTTATGAAGGAAGTCAGTCCGTGTATTGGCAACTTTCTCGTGGAGCAAAGCAACCCTATGCTTGGCTCTCTTTCGATTCTTGCTTCCTTTCTTTTTCTTCGATAGTCTCTGTTGCAATAGAGCAAGTTTCTTTTCATACTGTTCCGGATGCCTTGGATTCTTTATAACTTCCTTATTTGAAAGGACTGCGAATTTTGTAAGCCCGAGATCGATGCCGACTTGTTCTCCTTGATTTATTTTCGGAGTTTGAGGTTCAGTTTCAATACAGAATGTGGCGAACCATTTGCCTGAAGATTCTCTCTTCAAAGTGAGGGTCTTTATTTTGCCTTCAATTTCCCTATGCTTCTTGATGTTTATTTCCCCGAAGGGGGTTGCTTTGAGTTTCTTATCAAGACTAAACCCGGCTTGTGGATAGTTCAGACTTTTTATCCGATCTATACTCTTGAAGCGTGGGTATCCGCACTCCTTGCCCTGCTTTCTCATCTTGACCATGCGCCATAACGCTTTCTGAAGCCTGTGAGAAAGCGTCTGGGCTACTTGCGAATACAAACCGCTGTCCTTTACCATTGTTTGCATTTCGTTTTTTGTGAGGAATTTCTTTGTTTCGTCATATTTTTTCTTGTTAGCTTCAAGGAGCATGTTCCATAGATTCTTTTCTATCCAGAGATGTTCTTTCATTTGCGTTACCTGTTTCTTTGATGGATAAATTCTGAATTTATAGGTTCTCATTACATCCCCTTCTGTTGGGTATGACACGCCCTGTATTTATGCATTTTGCTTGCAGCGTTCCGATATGTTCGCTCTCATCCCACAGCTGAAGCATATGGGATTTCCCGCTCGCTTTCGTTAAGGAACAGAAAGCTTAAATAACTATGTTATTATGATTATCAGATGACATCGGGAAAAGAAAGGGCCAACTGGCCGGATAAAACTGACACCTTCAAGGTAGTACAACTTTACGTGGACGACGAACCCTATCTAAGGTTCGGAAGCGCAGACTCTATCCACGGCCACATTTTAGCTGATTGTCTGGACAAACTTAAAGTGCCTTATCACACAATGCCGAACCAAGACGGGGATGAAATACCTATTGCGGAAGGCGAAAGATACAGGGCCTCGGGTATGGGATACGGCATTGTGTTACCTGAATTAACAGAGGTATCTTTCCTTGGTAACAGCGCAGATTATCAGATCGGCATAGACGCAGACCATTTGCAAAAGATCAGGGAAATATCGCCTGACTGGGTTTTGGAGATGAAATGAACACGACTAATCTTCTCCGTAAAACACATTAATCAAGCAGTTGAATCTCTTTTGTGCCGTACATAGAACACCCCCTCATCAAAGGCAACGCGATAGAATCCCGTGTATACCAGGAGAAGATACTCGCCACCGCTATAACAAAAAACACGCTTGTCGTGTTGCCGACAGGGCTGGGAAAAACTGCGTTATCGGCGATGCTTGTCGCCCACACGCTGCAAAACAAGCCTGACAAAAGGGTTTTGTTTTTAGCGCCTACGAGGCCTCTGGTAATGCAGCACAAAAAGTCCTTTGAGAAATTTTTCAACATTCCGGAAAACGAGATAGAGGCGATAACAGGTTTTATAGATCCCATGGACCGCGAATTTTTATACAGGAAAAAAATAATATTCGCAACGCCGCAAGTTGTGAAAAATGACATAGCAAACGATTTTTTGGACATGGAAAAATTTTCGCTGCTCGTCTTTGACGAGGTCCACAGGGCGCGCGGCGCGTATGCGTACACAGAAATTGCGCAGGAGTTCTTGAAAATTTCGAAGAATGGGCGCATACTCGCCTTAACGGCGTCGCCCGGCTCTTCCAAAGAAAAAATAAACCAGATGTGCGCCGAGCTTGGGATAGAGGCAGTCGAAATACGGCTGGAAACGGACGAGGATGTGGCGCCTTATGTGAAAGAAAAAAACGTGGAGTGGGTTTTCGTGGAACTGCCAGAAGAACTTGGCGAAGTGCGTGACATGCTGAAGAATTACATTGAAAAACGGGCGAAAAAAATCGACACGCTTTCCGTCAATGCGACAAAGGGGCGTTTGATAGAACTTCAAAGGCAGATGCAGGACCGCATAAGGAAAGGCGACAAATCGGCCTTTTTTGCGGTATCTTTAATCGCTGAATTGCTGAAGGTGGAGCATGCGGTTGAAATGATAGAGAGCCAGGGCGTTTTGGCGCTGTCTAACTACCTTAAAAAAATGTCCGCGGACGCATCAGAAGACAAGTCCCGCGCAGTAAAGAGGATAATGGCCGACCAGGAAATAAAGCTTTGCGTGCAAAAAACCGAGGAACTTCTGGAAAAAGGCGTGGAGCATCCCAAGATTAAAGAGCTGATAAAAATAGTGGCTGAAGTTTTCGACGATAACAAGGAAGCGAAGATAATCATCTTTTCAAATTACAGGAATACGGTAAGCCAAATAGTGCGCGCCCTGAAAACGGTAAGCGATGCCAGGCCTGTGGCCTTCATAGGCCAGGCCACAAAAGGCGATTATGACGAAGGGCTGACACAAACAGAGCAGATGAAAAGGCTTCAACTGTTTCGCGAAGGCTATTACAACTGCCTGATAGGAACTTCTATATCCGAGGAAGGCCTGGACATACCCGCGGTCGACGTTGCCATATTCTACGAGCCCATCGCATCCGAAATAAGATCCATACAAAGGCGCGGGCGCGTCGGCCGCAGCGTAAAAGGAAAGATATTTGTTTTGATAGCTAAAAACACGCGGGACGAAGCTTATTACTGGTCTTCCCACCATAAGGAAAGAAGAATGAAAAGCATTCTCACCAAAATGCAGGGCAGGGAACTTAAATTCGGCGGGGGTCTTGAAAAATGGGCCAAAAATTAATTCCCACCGGAAAGGTATTGATCGTCGTCGATGTGCATGAAAGCGGGACCGACATCGAAAAACTTCTTGCGTCTTACGGCGCGCAGGTGATTTTAAGAAGCATAGAGGTGGGGGATTACATACTTTCGGACCGCGTTGCGGTTGAGCGTAAAACAACTGAAGACTTCCTGAACTCTATAAAGGACGGGCGCCTGTTTTCGCAGCTAATTGAATTGTCAAGAAATTTCGATTCGCCCATACTCGTGCTTGAAGGCAACGGCCTTTTTTTGCGAAGCAAAATGCACCCGAACGCGATACGCGGCGCCATAGCGAGCATAGTCACGGATTACAAAGTGCCGATACTGACTACAACAGGGCTTGAAGAAACGGCGGCGCAGATCTTCTGGATTGCCAAGCGGGAGCAGGAAGAATTGAAAAAATCGGTAAGCATACGCGGCGAGAAAAAGGGCGAAACGGCGAGGCAAAAGCAAGAGTACTTGCTGGCAGGGCTGCCAAATGTCTCAAAGATAACGGCGGAAAGGCTTCTGAACCACTTCGGATCCCCGCTGGAAGTTTTTAACGCCTCTGAAAACGATCTTATAGAGGTCGAAGGTGTCGGCAAGAAAACGGCAAAAGGCATAAAATCCGTGTTAGAATCTGAATGTGAGGATTAAATGAGACAAGGGCTGATCGTAGGCATTGATCCGGGCGTGACTACGGCAGTCGTAATGCTGGACCTGAATGGAAACATAATGGATGCAAAAAGCAGGAAATTCTTTTCTTTCAACGATATAATAAGCTGCGTATCGGCCCAGGGCGATCCTGTAATAGTTTCAAGCGACGTCAACCCGCCGCCCCGTTTGGTCCAACGGGTTGCGTCCGCGTTCGGCGCAAGGCTTCATTATCCTTCCGAATTGATAACGGCTGTTAAGAAAGCCGGGATAAGCAAATGTCTGACGCACAAATTCAACGACCATGAAAAAGACGCTTACGTGGCCGCAACAATAGCGTTTGAAAAATTCAGGAAGGATTTTGAAAAGATAGATTCGATGCTCAAGGACGATGAAAAAGGCTACGCTGACAAGGCTAAAAACTTGTTAGTGAAAGGCGCTCCCAGCATAAAGGAGGCGATTGACTCAGCCGTTATCAAAACGGCTGGGGAGGGCGCTGATTATGAACAATTTAAAAAAATTCTGGGCGGCAGGGCCAAGGAGATAAGCATGTTGCGCAAGATGCTGAATTTTTACAGGAAAGGCAAACCGATAATTATAGACAAGCGCGAAAACAGTCCAACGCCAAGGGAGATTAAACTGGAAAATGAGTTGCGCTCGTCCAAACAACGTGCTGAAAAGGTCGAGGAAGCGGTTAAATCTGCGAAACGGGTTTTTCGAAGGTTTATTGAAGGCTGGATACCCGCGCTTGTCGCTGCCGACTTTAAGAAAGAATCGTTGAAAGCTGTCGAATCCTGCGGCCTGAGAGACAGGTGGCTGATAATCCTGAATAATACCGGGATATCGCGCGATGCGCTAAGTTTCCTTGAAACCAAGGGTGTGCAGGGCGTGGTGTGCGGAAACAGCAGGCTGTTGTCAGAGTTTAAAACCGTTTCCCACATGGATATCTCGGAAGCTGATTTCGAGTGCGCCGAATGGGCAGGCGCATTAAACCCGTCTTCGATGAAAAGCGGAATAGAAAGCGTCAGGGAAGATTTTATCAAATGGGCGAAGAGTGTTTCAGATGGCTAGGATACGCCTTAATCAGGAGCAGGGCAGGCTCTGGGTTGTAGTGAAATTTTTATTAAGGCTGACCGCGCTTTCACTGCCTCTGTATATCGTGTTATGGGCTAACCCGAGCTTCGACTTCATCCAGTATGCTGTACGAGACAGTGTTTTATCCCTCACACAGGCTGTCGGTATCGATGCGGAAGTTGACGGGTTTGACCTGAAACTGGGCACTGTAGACGGCGCTGTGACGCTAAACATAGCCGCAGATTGCACAGGCTGGAAATCCGCTGTTGCGTACGTTGCGCTCCTGTTGGCTGTTCCCGGGATCAGCAATAGAAAACGCCTTATCGGGCTTGCCGGGATACCAATCCTTTACGCCGTAAATGTGCTAAGAATAGCCTTTTTGGTCTGGGTAGTGAATGTGATGGGTTTCGGCTATTTCCGCATTTTCCATGAATATCTGTGGAAACTCGGCCTGTCGCTGGCTGTCCTGCTCGTGTGGTATGTGTGGCTGACAAAAATAGCGGACAGGATAAAGCCTGAAAAGTTTATATCATACTGAAAAGAAACTTTATTTGATGCCCGAAATGATGATGAGTTCTCCGGAAGACCCAAAGTTAAGGACTTTGGAGGAAAAGCTTTCTGAAATGGAAGACTACCAGCTGCTTAACAAATTAGATATCATAGCCCTCAAAGAACAGCTGGAACACATTGAAAAGATGTCACAGGCGCTTACGCCGGAAACGCAGCAAAGGCTGGCATGGGTCGAGCAGGTAACGAAAAGCGACAAATTCCAGTCCATAGAAAAGCTTATTGAAGAAGTGCATAACATAGAATCGACCCTGAGCCAGGCAAAAACCGGTTTATCAACCGAGCAGATTGAAAGCCTCAAGAATGAAATTTCCGGCAAGATCTCACAGGACGTTTCCTTACTCAAACAGAAACTTGAAACCGCGCCTATGGGAAAAATCGCAGTTCCGGTGTCAACGTCGTTTGACCCGAGCGGTTTGGAGAATGAAATAAACGAGTTGAGGGCAAAGATCTCAAGGATGGAAAGTTCGGAGTCTTCCGGAAACTCAAACACGGACAAAAGACTCACGGAGCTTCAAAATAGAATGGACAATGCAGCACAAGGTTTGACGCAGGCGGACAGGGAAGCCATGCTGCAGGAGTTTGACGCAAGATTGCAGGCTGCTGCCAACAAAATTTACGCCGAAATGAGATCTTCGTTACAATCATCTGGAAAAACTACGGATGACGAGTTAAAAATGGACAAGACCGCCATAGAAGACCTGCGAAAACTGGTTGAGGGTGCAAAAGCCGACATCGAGAGCGAGCTAAACACGAAATTCGCGGACCTGGAAACGCGCATAAAGCCCATGGAAAGCTACCCGGATTTCCGCAATGAATTAAAAGCTGAAGTCGATAAGATCAGCGACTTCACCATGCGCGACCTGAACCAGAAAATGAATCTGCTGCAGGAAGCGATTTCAAAATCCGGCATGGATGAGACCAAACGTGAAATATACGAAGATTTCCACAAGTTCAAGATTTCGATAATCGACCAGATATCAAACAGCGCGGAAGACGTGGAGAACAAGGTTATGCCGCAGATTAATTCATGGCGTTCCGAGGCGGACAAGGCGCTCCAGAAGAACAAAGACGCCTATGCGGAGTTAGTCAAGTTCAGGATATCAACAATGGACGAGATGAACAAGAAGACAAAGGAGATAAAAGATTCTGTGATGCTTCAGGTTCCGGCGGAAATACATTCGATGAAAACGGATCTAGATGCGAAGATGCAAAAATTCGAGTCGCAGGTTTCTGAAATAAAAATATTAAAATCCGATGTCGAGGAGTTCCGCAAGAAACTGGAACGGTCCAACGTAGGAGAGCTTAACAAGATCGCTTTGGAGGTTGACCGCGTCAAGGCAAGAAGCGAATGGTTGGAGGATGAATTATTGAAAAAGGACATCACAGCCATTAATGAAAGGATTGGCGAACTGGAAACCGAAATACAAAGGACAAAAGCCATGATGCCTGTTATTCTGGAATAAATTAATTCTTCCTCTACACCGGTTTCAACAGTTCTGCTGTACTAAATATCTTTATGCTTTCTTTTCCGCGATAATCCGGATCATTCGTCCAGATTCCGTCGCATTTCAAAGCCAGATAGCAGGCGACATAAGGCACATCCTTTACATCTTCTCTCATTAGTTTGCCTGCATTTTCCATGTGAGCCTTATATTCGTCGGCAGCAATTATTGTTATCTTTTCAAAAATCAGGGCCATTAGCAACTCAAATTCTTCCCTATTCAACCCTGCCTTCTCGCATATTTCATTTTCATACTTGCGGATTTCGTCGATGACGAAATCAGGAGAAACAAACTCAAATTTGCCGTTGATTATTATTTTTCTCGCTGCGCTGCCCTTTACCAAGGCGGCGATGACCATGTTGGCATCTATGACAATTTTCATATCATAATCCGTGTCTTCTGGCCACTTCCTTCTTAATCTTCCTGCCTATCTCGGTAGCTTCTTTTTCAGTCAGTTTGCTTTTTGAGACCAGCTTATCCACCAACTCCAGCTTTTTGGCATGCTCCCACATAGCTACCCTGGCCACCTCGCTCCATCTCACTTCTTTATGCCTTTCCATAATTTTTTTCAGGTCTTCCGGTACGGCCAATGTCATATTTGTCATAAAACCACCTAAGCATAATAAGTATAAACACTTATTTAAGGTTTTCTATTGAATAGTTTCTAGCGTAGAAACTGTTTTTTGAACATTTATAAATTTCATGACAAATATACCGGTTATGGAAAAACCTACTTTTGAAAACAAAATAGCTATTGTGTTGTCTGAAAACCTTGCGCCTTGGCAGGAGCTTAACATAACAGCATTCTTGTCAAGCGCAATAGCAAGTCACTTCCCGGAAACCATGGGAAAAGATTTTGTCGACGCTTCCAGGGTAAGCTATCCAGCCATGTTCAGACAGCCTGTAATGGTTTTTAAGTCCACGGCGGCGGAATTGAAAAATTTGTATGGAAAGGCCAAGGGAAGAAGTTTGAATATCGGAATTTATACAAAAAAATTATTTGAGACGCAAGGCGACCAGAACATTCAAGCTATAGCCGAGTTCAAAGAAGAGGGGCAGGATTATGTTGGTCTGGTCTTTTACGGTAAAAAGAGCCGTGTTGACAAAGTTTTGGAAGGCCAGAAATTACACATTTAATTTCCCATTATTTTAAGTATCCAGTAAATGGCATCCCCATAAACTACCGTGAATAAAAATGCGAACAGGAACACGGGCGTGAAACGGACGCCTTCCTTGATTTTAATGTAGCCGCCTTTTGCGCGAAGCTTCCTTATCAGGCCCTTGTCCGGCATCCTCAGCTGTCTCATGGTTACGGGTATGTCGCCGTAACGCAGCTTAGAAGCGGGTATTTTTTTGACAAATATTTTTTGGTCTATGATTTTTACATAACCCCATAGCAGGAGAAGAAAAACGGAATAGACAGTAAAACTTGCCGGTATGGAAAAAAGCGCTGCGCTTGGCTTGATACCGAAGCTTCCTGCCATCAGGTAAGCGGAGCCGAATGCAAAGGCGGATACACCAAGAATGGCCAACATGAGATTTTTTGAATTCCTGATCAAGTCCTTTTTCAATTCCCCTAAAATCCAGCGGTTTTTAATGCCTAAAGCAAGGGCGTAAACGACCATGTAAATGCCGCCAAACGCAAACACGTTTGAAATCAGCATCAGCGGAAGCGGCAAAAGGTAAACAGGACTGAACAAACCGGTTACCAATGGGAACAGAAAACCCAGCGCGCCCAAAACAAAGGCGTCCCCGTCTGCCCAGCTGCCGACAAGATACAGTATGTAGCCGATGCCAAACAACAAGAGGCCGTTTATCATGGACGCGGTGAAGACTGAAAGGTTGTTAACTGCAAGACCTTGTGCAAGCTTTACCAGGACTGTTGCGATTATCATGCTGTAAGGGGCCCAGTCCGGAAACTCGGTTGTTTTAAGGTCTTTGTAGCCGACATAGGCGAAGCCGATAAAACCGGTTGCGATCAGCAATATGTCAAACATCAACATAAATTACATTCACACGGCTAAAAAGTTTAGTGTGGATAAAACCGGATATATGAAAGGTGCGTCAGTAACCGCACTTTATTTCCGCTCTTTGTGAGTCTTGAAGAATAATCGATCGTATACCCTGCATGTTCGTATGTTCCTATTCCCGGGTAGGAAGAACCGACTGGTCGTAGGGTTAATCTCTCCATGATTTCTGGTTTTGGTGTCATCTGCAACACTGATGTTTTATCGGGGCAAGATATATAAAATTTATCATTCAGCCGAACGTGAACGTGTAAAGCATAAAATCGCCGGTTGCCCCTATTTCCACAAGATGCCTGTTTGATGCGTCGGAATTAACAATGTTGTAAAGCCTGAAGCCGCTGATTTTTACGGTTCCGTCGGCAACGTCGTCGCCGGCGTCCTTGGTTTTTCCGTCAACCAATATCTTCAATGTTGCGTTTCCACCAGCGACGATGTTAACGGATTTTGCGGTGTAGACCAGGGATATTTTGCCGCTTTGCGAAACCAGTTGCGAATTATCGCGGTTATTTTTCCACAAGCCTTCAAGGTAGGCGATGTTGTTTTGTGTTATCTCCGCAGATTTGTAGTCAACTGTTTTTTCCGGCTGGAAGCCTTCGGCATTGCCGAGGTTCTGGCGCGCAAAGGCGTAGCCGAAATAAATCTCCGGGGTTTGAACAAAACCGGGCTGCACGCCGCTGACGTTTGTAGTTGCTAGTCGTAATGAACTATTGGCTTCTTTCAGGAGTTTTTGTATCATTTTTTCCATTTCGTCGTAACCGCCTTCTCCTATGTGGTCGTACCTGATAAAACCGTTTGCGTCTACAAGGTATTTACGCGGCCAGTAGTTGTTTTTGTAATTCTTCCATGTGACGTAATTGTTGTCCATCGCGACAGGATATTTTATCCCGTTTTTATCAACAAAGCTTTTTACGTTGTCGTAGTTTTTTTCAAATTCAAATTCGGGCGTGTGGACGCCGATGATAACCAGGCCTTTGCCTGCATACGCCTCGTGCCAGGCTTTTATGTACGGCAAAGTTCGAATGCAGTTTATGCAGCTGTATGTCCAGAAATCGATTAAAACCACCTTACCCTGCAATTCAGAAATTTTCAACGGCTCCGAATTTATCCAGTTTGCGATTCCTTCTATCTCAGGAGCTTTCTGCATTGACAACACACCGCCGATATTAACTTCCTTTACAAGCCCGGGGCCGTAAACGAATACCAGTGCGAGCAGCACAAGAATTATTGCCGATGGCAGCCAGCTGGTTGCGTTTTTTTTCATTGTCTCATCCTATTGGCGTGAGGATGCTGGCCGGCAATACCAGGTTCGCCACTGCTGCAAGCTGGCCTGTGAAGACCAGAATACCGATGATTACCAGGAAAATGCCTGATATCAGGGTGAAATATTTCATGAACCTGCCCGACTTTGCAATAATGTCCATTGCCTGGGAAGTGAAAAGGCCTGTGAGCAGGAACGGCATGCCGATTCCCGCAGAATATGCCAGCAGCAGGTAAAAGCTGTTCACAGGCTCTGTTATAGCCAGTGTCAATACCGCGCCCAGTATCGCGCCTATGCAAGGGGTCCAGCCCGCGGCAAACGCAACGCCGAAAAGGAAGGATGTCAGGTATCTGTAACGGGTTTTTATGCGTAATCTGTGTTCTCTGTCCAGAAAAGGTAATTTAAGGATGCCTATCAGGTAGAGGCCCAGAAGGATGACAAAAACGCCGCCCAGGCGGCTTAACAAAAGCCTCAATTCAAACGCTATGCCAGCGAATATGGTGTGTACGATAACGCCGAGAATGGAAAACACCAGCGAAAATCCCAGCACAAAAAGCGCTGCGTTTATGAAAACTTCGGGCCTGTGGTAGTTTCCGGATTTTATCCTGTCAAAACTTATTCCGGATATGTACGCTATGAATGCGGGGACCAGTGGCAGGATGCACGGCGACAGGAAGGACAAAACACCTGCCACAAATGCTATGAATATGCTCAATTCGGCCATGTGAATATCTCAGCTTTCCGCATTATATATATTATTTCTTATGGGAACGCGAAATCTGGTATCAGGGATGCAAAGTTGGACCTTGACGATATCATCAGCGTTTTGATCTTCGTAACGTTTTTCACGCTTTCAATCGCGTATTTCTCCACGCTCAACAAGCCGGACCGCATAGAATTGGAGGCGCTTGCGGCTGATATAGCGGACAAACTTCTTACTCCGCAATACCTTATGTGGAACGCGACCAAAACCAATGTTTTCATCAATGCCAGCTCGGCGCAGAACCTGTATCCCATAGACCTTTACATGGCATTCCCGAACCAGACAAAATCCGATTCGGTGCGGGCAAGATATTACGACAGCGGCAAAGGCGTCGGCTTCGTTTATGCCAACGTTACCAAAAGCGAACTTGTCATGTTAGCTAATTTAAGCGCGGGAAAGAACATCATAGAAGTATTTTACAGCGACACCAATTCCACGGCTGTTACGCCCAATTCAGACCTTGTTTCAAACGGGCTGCAGTTCTCGAACACAGACCTTGACGCCGAGATTGCATCGACCGGCGATATAGTTTCTGTAAGTTATAGAAACGGCGACAATCCGTGGCTGAGGGACAGGACGTTTGTCGGGGTTGCGCGCTTTGAGGCGAGTTCTTACACTTTATCGCACGTGCCGCTGAGGCTGCAATACGATTTCACAAACGGCTCCGCGACAAAGACGTTCAAGATCTATGCGTTCAATCCTATCATACGCGTAAATATTTCGACGGCTGCGCACACATGGAATACAAGATTTGCGACAGCGATTAACCGGACTTTTACTACAAGCGATTTAAGCATGAACGGCACGGACACGCAGGTTTTCTCCGGCACAACGGATTTCGCGGACGTGTACACCTCGCCGGGCGCGACAACAACGGGCATAGCCTTTTCGGACAAGAATATGAGCGCGACAATATTTGACGGCGCATCTTACCGCGAATTTAATGTTTCAGGCCCTAACGCAGCGGTTTATGAGATGTATTACCATCACGGCTCGTATACGAACGGTAAGCCGTACAACGACCTGCGGATATCCCCGAGCACAACGCAGCTTGCCGCTGAATTGGTTTCCGGAATAAAGTCATCCAAGATAACCGACCTGAACGCTACAACCTATGCTACGCTGAAACAAAACGTGGGCGCGTCAAAAGATTTCCATGTGCAGATTGAAAACTCCAGCGACGGGACATTGCTGCTGGATTACGGCAAAGACCCTTTCAATTTCACCGAGGTTGTCGTGCACAGAAAAGCTGTCAATTTGATGACGGCGGACTACGATTTCCAGAAATTAATAGTGTGGGTGAAGACGTGGAGATAAAAGGAATAACACCGGTAATTGCATTGGTCATGCTTTTGCTGGTAACAGTCGGGCTTGTTGCTATATCGTATGTTTGGTTCAATTCGGTTATTTCCGGATCTGTCAGCAAGGCTGTTTCGATCCCGGCTGGCGGCGCATATTGCTCCGGAGGTAAAATACAGGCTTATGTCCTTAACATCGGCGACACGGACATAAGCGCGCCGGATATTGCTGTTGCTGATGTTGACGGCGTTAGTGTTATTAACAATGGTTTAGTCGGTTGGTGGAGATTTGACGAAGGCGCTGGTTTAACGGCGGCAGATTCTTCGGGATTTGGCAACACAGGAACGCTGACGAACATGGATACCAACGACTGGGTTCCGGGAAGGTCTGGGAATGCGCTGGATTTTGACGGGGTGAACGATATGGTCAGCATCCCCAATTTTGGAAGTACCGCGCCTAACAGAGAAATAACTCTTACAGCATGGGCTAACTTAAGGCCTTTCACAGTGGGTACACAAAGGGATTTCATAAGCCTTTTCGACGGCAACAACAGGATCAATGTTCATATGCCTTGGGATGGTAACGCCATTTGGCAATATGGAAACCCGATAGACGGGTGTAGCATTGATATAACCAGCATAATCACTGCTGGCACATGGCATTTCTTTGCGTTTACGGCGAACAATAACACAGGAACATCAGCAATAAATATCGACGGAATTGAACGGTGTACTGGACCCGCCAACGCTTTTACTCAAGTTGCGAAGCCTTTGATGATTGGAGGCAGATCTTCTAACCCATTCAGCGGCATAATAGACGAAGTGAAAATCTACAACCGCGCATTGTTGCCGGCGGAAATAAAATTCCTTTACGGAATCAAGACTGGAGATTCTGCGCTCGTTGTTGATTATCCGGCAACCGCAGGCAGGCATAATGTTAGAATAGGAACATCGTCAACTATTGTTGAAACAGGAGTTATATGTCAATGAGAAAAGGCATGATGCACACCATTGAAGCGATATTCGCGATACTGATAATTATGTCATTCCTTCTGATATTGCGGACGAAATTACAGCCGGCCGAGGACACGGGCAGGGAGCAGGCCATCGCGTTGCAGGCATTGCAGGCGCTGGACCAGCAGGGGCTTTTGAGAAGCTATGCGATAGACGAAAACCACCTTGGCATGAACACGCAGGCGCATGCGGTTGTTCCGACCGAGCTTAACCATACGACAAGGCTTTGTTATTCCGGCGACCGGTGTATTGGCGATGCGCTTCCTGACAGGAACGTTTTCACCGCATCGTACATAATCGCGGGCAATAGCACATATTTCAAACCGGCGCAGGTCCTGCTGCACATATGGAGATGAAAAAATGAAAAAAGGGCAATTCTTTGTCATCGGCGCTCTCGTACTTATACTGTTCATGTTTTACGCGACGTACAATTCGAGGTTTGAAGTTGCAAAACCTGTTGATTACACAAAGGACCTCTTTTCCAATGTAAAATCCGAGGTTTTGCGGTCCGCTTCGTTAGCGTATTACCAGGGCCCTTATTCGTCGTCTGTTGAGAGCAATGTCACTTATTTCCTGGATTTCGTGCGCAACGCAACACAGAGCCAGCGGTCTGAGGTATTGGCAATAATATTCCTGCCCGTATTTTCAGACTACAACGTGAGCGTTGTCAATTTCCTTACATCCCCGATTGACATCAACGTGACTGTGGGAGGAGTTGAGCGAAATACGACAAGCCTGACCGACAAAAGCTCGGTGCGTTTCGTGTTTAACACAGTATCCCATAACTCAACGGTTAATGTGACTTACGTCAGAAACGGGGTTAAAACCTCAAATGTATTCAACCTGACGGCGCGAAAGTTAAACACTTACGTTGACATCAAGCTGTTTTCATCAAAAGTCACCTGGACGGACAAGGTTGTAGGATAGCGGATTTATTTTAATTGGGATAAACCAAATAGTATAAGCCTTTCTTTTTTAAAAAAAGAAAAAGCTAAGGGAAAAGAGAAATTATGGCAACAGGCAGGAAAGGTATAAGCCCGCTAATAGCAGGCGTAATTTACACAGGACTGGTTGTGACAACCGTAACTTTAGTCATAACTTTGGGGTTGCCGCAACTGGACAGGATAACAGAGTCAACGCTTTATTTGAATGTAAGGGAAGGCATGAACAACCTGGACAAGGCTATAGAAAAGGTCGCTTCGGAAGGCCGCGGTTCTGTGCGCATTGTTCCCTTAGAGATACGGAACGGCGACTTTACGATAGACGATGTTAACGACCTTGTCAAGTACGAGATTGAAACTGTTTCCGAGATAGTCTCGCCCCGCACGGCTGTCCAGTTCGGAAACTTGGTAATAGGTTCCAACGCCGATGTCAACGCATCCGAAAACGCGACGCATTACACGCTCAAGAATTCCAGGCTGCAAGTAACGCTGCGCAAATTCGGCTCGCCGTCTTCCCAGACCAGCGTAAACACAACAGAACTGGTTCAAGAAATTAAGGTCCTATCCACAAACAAAACGCTTCCGATCACGCCAAACCGCACGGTGATGCAATTTTTGGTCAATAACGACGCTTCCTCCTCATCGGGAACAGGGTTCACAACACTGCACGAAGCGGGAACGGTTCTATCGCAGGGCAATGTCAGCGTCTACGTCAACGCAGCTTCAGGGCCTTACACCATGGACATGATACTTGAGGCCGAAGCCGACTATATCACGGTGCTGGTAAAAAGTTAAACGTTTATACGGGGACGCCGGCAAATAATTTATCAGGCTGATCCGATGGCGAAGAACTCAACCAAAAAGGGCGTTTCCCCGCTGATCGCGACCGTGCTTCTTGTCGCTTCGACTATAACACTGGCGATTGTTGTTGTGCCCTGGGCCATAAATTTCGCTCAAAACCAGATAACGGTCATCACAAATCAGGGCGAGGAAAAAGTCAATTGCATAGAAGCGGGCCTGAATTTCCAGGCCGCTGATATCGGTTATAACACACTGACAAACCCTTCAGCAGTGAATGTCACCATATCCAATACAGGGCTTGTTGGGCTTTATGATTTCCGCTTTCAGTTTAAGCTGGGCGATACGTATTCCGGGTTGTATTCGCCGACAACCCAATACAACTCATCGTCAAAGGTAAGCCCGCAACAAAAAGTGACTTTGAACGCAAGCATACCCCAGCTTTCCGGAACATTGAAGGCTGTGCGGGTGATATCCAATTACTGCAAAGTCGCGGCAGAGGTCACATTATAAACTATTTGCATTTTCGAGGGGCTTAAGAATTTATGCCCCCCCCCGCTTAACATTATATAATTCAAAAAGTTGCATAAAAAATAATGCAAAGAAGCGGTAGTTATAGTTTGTATTTTTTAAGGAATTCCGCCAAAGGCATTTTTCCGTAATCATCTTCCGTTCCTTTCGGCGATGCGTTCTCTACGCTTATGGGTTAAATTGTAATTATTTCTTTTTCAATTTCCGGCAACGAACCCCGAACTGGACGGAAAGCACCGTCCCACTTCGCAGTCGAGCGAGCAGAGTCCGCATTGACCTCCAACCACCCCTCGCCCCCACCGCGAAGCCACACGACAGCAACATCTCGATGCTTTGATCTGCTGTCTTTACTAGGATTTTCATTAAACCATGAATGGGTTGTATATGGTGCGTGAGGTAAATGAATATCACAGTCTTTTGTTACGCTGGGTAATCCAGAAAGTTCGTCCCACTCGACGACAACACGACCGTTGCCTTCGGGAACTAGGATTTCTCCTATTGCATTATTTCCAATTAAAAGTTCTCTAACCCAATATTTATCTCCTTGACCGTTTGTTTCATATTTATGAGGGTCGCAACCTTTCGGGACGCGCAGGCCTGTTTCCGTCAATTGCCAGATGTAAACAGGCAACTCGTTTCGCCAGATGTAAACATGGGACTCGTTTCTTGCGAAGAGGTCGTAAAACACTTCTGCCGTTCTCGGATCTATGCCAGCTTTCTCCATGCCAAGCTGGATTGCCAATTCTTCAGCTGCTGTTGACATTCTTTCGCCTTTTGGAATTCCACCCCTAGACTTGTAGTAATTTTTACCTGTTCTTACAAGTCTGGGCGCGTATTCGATTTGATGGCCTTTGTGGCTGTAAGAACTTCCCAGTGTTGGATAACTTGAACTAACTGGTTGCATTACGAGCTTTTCCATAATTTCGGGGTTTGATGCCATGTGGAACACTGGTATTTAGTCGATAGTAAAGGATTTAAGCGTTAAATATGGCAAAATTTTGAAAAATCGTTAGAAATTCATTGCTTTGTTTATTCCCATCACGACTTTTTCAATGTCAGGCAGATATAATTTCTCCGTTTTATAAAAATAATCCGGAAATTGTGAAAATTATCATCAGCATTATCACGATGAAAAGGAAACCGAAAGTCACGTTTTTGTAAAATTCCGCCCTTGTTTTTTCGCGCACTCCGGCTTCCTGTTCCAATCTGTTCTGCTTCTCGTTTGCCAGGTTGTCAGCCATCTTCTGCAGGTCTTCCGTTGTAAGGCGTGAAAGGTATTCTATGTCGTACGGCTGCTGGCCCAGGTCTTCGCGTATTCCGTTGACAGCATCAATCAGCTCCTGCTTGTCCCTCTCCACCACCGTGTTCATAAATATCATTGTTGGACGACTGATAAATCGTTTTTATTTCTTGGGTTTGCTAATTTATAGGAATGGAAGAAAAAAAACGGCTTAGCCTCAAAGACGGCGGGATTATAATAAAATTCGTGCGGAAGGCTGTCGAGGAATGGGTGAGCAACAACAAAACCGTACACGATGCCCCGTCACACCCTTTTTTCAATGAACGCCATGGCATCCTTTTGACGCTTTACCAGTCCGGAAAATTCCACGGCAGGATAGGATACCCTTACCCGATAAAAAGCGCTGCCGACGTGCTTGTGAGATGCGCGGTCTCTGTATGCCAAGATCCACGGTCGCCAGCGCTAAAGTCCGGCGACCTGAAAAACGTGGTTGCTGAAGTTTCCATATTATCAGAGCCCCACCCGCTGTTAAAGCCTTATGAAAAAAACTTTGAACCTCCCAAGCACGGGCTGGTGGTCGTGCGCGGAGCGAAAAAGGCTATGATGATGCCCGGGGATTTCACAGTAAAACCGAACGAAGCAATGGCAGAGATAATGAAACGCGCCGAGATTGAAAAAAACCTGCTAAACGACCCGCTGACAAAATTCTACAAGTTCCACGCCCAGACGTTTTTCGAGACCCTGCCGGAAGGGCCTGTGCGGGAAAAGGTTTACGCCGGGAATGGAAAGATAAAACAAGCAAAGGCTGCGAAAAGGCCTGCCAGGCCAAAGAAAAGCAAGCGGCGCAAATGATTTAAGCATAAGACAACCGATTAGGTATGGAATAAGCTTTTCTTTCAAACAACCTTTCTTAGAAAGAAAGCTTGACCAAAGAAAAGCTTAACCAAAAGAAATTAAATTCAGGAAAGATGATTGTATATGCCAAAAAGATCGAAATTCCTGCAAAAGCCCTCGTGGGTCACGCACACAGAGGATGAAGTAGAGCAGATCATAGAGAAGCTTGTAAAAGAAGGCAAGCAGTCTGCGCAAATAGGGACTGTCTTGCGCGACCAGTACGGCATACCGTCTGCCAAGGCCGTATCCGGAAAAAGGATATCCAAAGTGATGAAGGAAAAGAAGATTTATCCAAAATTGCCTGAGGATCTTTTCAATTTACTGAAAAACGCTGTCCGTTTGAGATCTCACCTAGAGAAGAACAAGCGCGACGCGCACTCGAAAAGAGGGTTGGAAAAAACGGAATCGCGCGTAAGGGACCTTGTGAAATACTACATCAAGACTGGTTCGCTGCCGGCTGACTGGAAATACGACCATGAACGCGCAAAGCTGCTCGTACAGGAGTAATTTCTTCTTTTTTAGTTTTTGGCGATATTATCAATTAATATAACCTTTTAGAAAGCTTAGTCAAAGTGGGTTTTTTGATTGTTAGACAAACTTGAATCGCTGGTGAAAGAAGCGCAAAAAGCTGCAGACGCAATTAGCAACCACAAAGACCTGGTGCGTGCGGTTTCGCACATAGATTGCGACGGGGTGTGCAGCGCAGCGATAATTGTGCGCGCGCTTTCGAAAAAGAGAAAAACCTTTCATTTCAGCTTTGCAAAGTACCTGAACGACGCAATGATTAATGGGCTTGCGGAAGAGGCAAAACAAGGACGATGGAAACTCCTTGTTTTCACAGACTTGGGATCCGGCGCAGCATCGGGCTTGGCGCCGATTCTTGAATACGCGAAAATCATTATAGCAGACCACCACATGCCTGCCAAAAAGGACGGGTCGGAGCAATTTTACACCCATCCTAACCTGATTCACGTCAATCCGCTTTTATTCGAGTTAAAAGAGGATATATCAGGCTCCGGGATGACTTATATACTTGCCCGTGCTTTAGATCCGGCAAACATAGTCTCTGGTGATATAGCTATCATCGGAGCCATAGGAGATGCACAAACAGGCAGCATTGGCGACAAATGGCAGGTTTTAGGCTTAAACCAGGAGATTTTGAAGGATGCGGAACGCGTCGGCTCTCTAAAGGTTACGAAAGGCATACGGTTATGGGGGCGGTTCTCAAGGCCGGTACACAAGGCTTTGGAGATGTCAATAGATCCCTATATACCTGGAATAACCGGAAACGAGTCTGCGGCTGTGCAATTTTTGACCGAACTTAGGATACCTGTAAAAAACAATGGAAACTGGCGCTCTTTGTCCGAATTAACAAAAGAGGAGCAGCAACGCTTGGTAAGCGCTATTATAATAGAGCGTTTGCGACATAATGATCCGAACCCGACACAGATATTCGGAGACGTCTATGAATTACCGCACCAGACCGGTGAATTTAGAGATGCGCAGGAATTTGCGACAATAGCCAATGCCTGCGGCAAATCGTTGCAAGGTTATTTAGCAGTGGGCGCGTGCCTGGGCGACGAAGAAAAAATCGGGCGCGTGCGCGAAACTGTTGCAGGTTACAAGAAACAGATCGGGTCAATGGTCAGCTGGGTTTACAAGAACAAGGACAACCCTGAAATCGTGCGGTTAACGGAAAAAGCCGCGTTTGTGTTTGGCGACGACAAGATAAGCGAAGACCTGATATCAACCGTTTCTTCCATAGTGCACCGCTCCGGCTTTCTGGGGCGCAAGGTGCTGATAGGTTTTGGAAAAGCTCCTGACAACGGGATGAAAATATCCGCCCGCACAGACGACGATTCTGACATAGACATGAACCAGTTGATGCGGGACTGCGTCAAAGAAGTGAGCGGCAACGGCGGCGGGCATTTGCGCGCAGCCGGCGGGCAAATACCTTCTGACAAGGTTGAAAGGTTTGTCGAGTTGGTTACCGGCTATCTGGCAAAGTTGAAAAACCCGGAAATTAAAGCTTAATAATCATTCGGCTGCTAATAACTGATGACAAAACGGTTTTTTTATGGCAATAACGGCTGCAGCACAGAAAATCTGGAAAGGCAAGGAATGGTTCAAGGTAATGGCGCCTAACGAACTTGGAGATTACGTTATAGGCGAGACGCCCACACTGGACGCAGACTCGCTGGTCGGGAAAACGATAGAAGCGAGTTTAATGGATTTGGGCGGGGATCCTGCAAAATATTTCTACAAATTGAAATTCCGGGTCACTTCCGTGCAGGCGGACAAGGCCGTGACAAGATTAGAAGGGTTGTCATGCACGCGCGATTATGTTTTACGAATGAGCCAGCGAAGAACGCGGCAGGTCCGTGCGGTTATGGACGTGAAAACAAAGGACGGGTGGAGCATTCGCGTTAAAGCGATTAACGTCATGAACGGCGTTGTGCAGTCCCAGATAAGCAAGCGCATAAGGAAATTGACCGAAGAGATGGTCAAGTCCGCGTCAGCGCAATTAACAATGTACGAATTTTTAAATGAAATAATTTCCGGCGCACTGCAGACAGAAGCCCGCGAAGCGGGAAGCAAAATTTATCCTGTGCGCATTTTCGAAGTCACGTCGATAGAAGTTTACAGCGCAGCCAAGTAAAATTTAATTTTGTTCTACTACCGGCCTATTCCTTAACAGCTATAGCCACAGAAATCCAGAACCAGCCCGTGCCAAGGAAAAGCAAAAATGCCACGAAAAACGCGATCAGGTAGCCGGCATCGCTGACGCCTGTCGTCTTGTCAAGATGGCCCATTATCCATGCGCCGATCATTGCGGACAAGGCGCCCAAAACCCACACCACGACATGTTTAGAGGAGTCTTCTTTTGTGTGATGGCGAACCATAAACTGGATTGTGATTTTGGATTAATATAACTTTTTAACTGTGGGTTACTCTATTTCCGGTTATTTGCCTCCGAGACTGACAATTAGACAACGAAACACCCCAAAATAAAGAATTTAAATATGATGGCAGAACATTTCTCAGCGTGATACAATATGATATTTTGTGAGATGTGCGGGACGGAGATTGAACCTGGCGAGGACGTTGTCAGCAAGGGCCGGATAGTCTGCAAGGCGTGCGCCGGTGTTGTTGAAAGCGTCGCGGAACCGGTTGAAGAAACCGAGGAAACAGAGGAAGAGTAAAGGCTTCGGACGGCTGAGTCGGCCTTTAAAAGGGCGCTTTTATGCCTTTCGTAAGGTATTTATAATCGTTTTTTGAATATCTTTTAGCGGTTTGAAATGACTGGTTTTGACATAAAAATTGAAAACGTTGTCGCTTCCGCTACGTTAAACGCGAAGATACCGCTTGACAAGATCGTCGGTTTTCTCGAAGGGACGGAATACGAGCCGGAGCAGTTTCCCGGGTTAGTTTACAGATTAAAAGACCCGAAGGCCGCGGCGCTTATTTTCAGCTCAGGCAAGATTGTCTGCACAGGCGCTCGTTCGCCGGAATTAGCAGGCAAGGCCATAGCGAAGGTTGTTGAGATGATACGTTCCGCTTCGATAAAGGTTCCTCCCGGTTATACGACTCAGGTTGAAAACATCGTGGCATCGGCAAAGATACACGACGAGCTTAACCTTGACGATATCGCCTTTTCCCTGGAAAACGCCGAGTACGAGCCGGAGCAGTTTCCCGGGTTAGTTTACAGGATGGCCGACCCCAGGGTCGCGTTCCTTCTTTTTGGTTCGGGAAAAATCGTATGCACTGGCGGAAGAACAATCAGCGATGTCAACAAGGCTGTGAAAAAGCTCCACGAAAAGTTAAAGTCTATCAAGGCGATAAAGTAAATTCTCTCCGGTTACTAACAGGGCGCGGCACAAAAACCAGCAGAATAGCATTGACAGGGTGTGAAGGGCGTCGGTACACAAAGTTCTATCGGCACTTTACAAGCGAATTATTAATAAGCGTTTTCTGCCATCCTTCCATTGGAACACTTGAAACAACGGGGTTCTATCACAGCCGTCTTAAATATGGGGTGTGTAGTAGTTTTACGACTTTCGTGGTTTTATGGAAAAAGAAGAAATAACCAAAAGGTTCATTCACTTTTTAAGAGAGAAATATTACCAAGATTTGCTGGAAGCTGTACGCAGCGGACTCCCGTCCCTGGAAATCGATTTCAAGGTTCTGGACGAATTTGACACCCCGCTTTCCGAAAAACTTTTGTACCAGCCGGAAGAAACGCTGAAAATTTTCGACCAGTCTTTGAAGGAAATTGATTTGCCGGACAGCGTGGAAATCAGATTCCGTTTCAGAAACCTGCCGGAGTTTGCGTGCATACCTATACGGCATTTACGGTCGCATCACATTGGACAGTTTGTTTCTGTCGAAGGAACTGTGCGCAGATCTTCGGAAATACTTCCGGAAATTTCGGAAACGGTGTGGATCTGCCCGCAATGCGGCTCTAGAATTGTTCTTGAACAGAATGAACGCACCATGAAGAAGCCCATTAGCTGCGACTGCGGGTACAAAGGCCGGTTTGAATTATTCAGCAAAAAGCTCGTCGATACGAGATGGATACAAATTGAAGAGCCGTTTGAATCGACGGAAGGCGAGAAGCCTTCGCAGTTAAACATCTATCTTTGCGACGATTTGACATCACAGAGGATGCGGCCGAAGACGGACGCCGGCAACAGATTAAGAATCACGGGTATCATGAAAGAAGTTCCCAAGGTGACGCAGAAAGGAAGGCGGTCTGTGCAATTGGACATACTGCTCGCGGCGAATCATGTAGAAACAACAGAGATCGAGGCGTCCGAATTGAAAATAACTCCGGAGGATGAGCAGAGAATAATTGAATTGTCGAAAGATCCCAACGTATACGAAAAGGTCATCGGTTCGATAGCAACATCGACTTATGGCTTACAAGAGATAAAAGAGGCGATCGCATACCAACTGTTCAGCGGCGTGCCGCATATTATGAAAGACGGCACGAGAATACGAGGCGATATACACATCCTTCTGATAGGCGAGCCTAGTACTGGAAAAAGCCAGCTGTTAAAACTTGTTTCCAAACTTGCGAACCGGGGCAAATACGTTTCCGGCAAGGGTTCCAGCTCTGTGGGGCTGACAGCGAGCGTCTTGAAAGACGAGCAATTTTCGGGCGGCTGGGTCCTAGAAGCGGGTGCAATTGTTCTTGCGAACAAAGGTTTATGCAGCATAGACGAATTCGAAAAAATGCACGAGAATGATCAAGTCGCACTTCACGAATGCATGGAGCAGCAAACAGTTTCCGTTGCGAAAGCTTCGATAATAGCTACCCTGCCCGCCCAAACCGCAATGCTCGCTGCTGCAAACCCGAAATTCGGCAGGTTTGATTTCATGAAAGGGATTGCGGAGCAGATCACTGTTTCAGAGACGCTTTTATCCAGGTTCGATTTAAAATTCGCATTGTTTGATGTGCCGGATCTGGAAAAGGATACAAAAATTGCGGAGCACATGATGAAAAGCCGTACATTGGAAAATTATTCGGAGGGCGAGCCCGTCTTCGATCCTATATTTTTGCGCAAGTATATCGCGTATGCAAGGAAAAACTGCTTTCCCAAAATGACCGCCGAGGTGGGCGAAATTATCAAAAAATTTTACATAGAAACAAGATCAAAGTACGTGCAGCGCGGGCCGATTTCAATAACGCCGCGACAATACGAGGCATTGATACGATTAGCGCAGGCGTCGGCGAAAATGCGCCTGTCTCCTGTTGTGACAGAGGATGATGCGAGACGCGCGATAAAGCTTTTGCAAACGTCGCTGCAGCAGCTGGGGCTGGACAAGGACACAGGCCTTATCGACATAGATAAAATCGAAAGCGGGACTTCATCCAGCCAGAGAAACAAGATACTGGCTATCCTGGATATTGTGGATTCATTAACAAAGGAAATCGGCAAGGTTATACCTATCGAAGACGTGCTCGCTGCGGCCGGAAACGAAGGTATAAATGAATCAGACACCATGGAGGTTATTGAGCGGTTAAAGCGTGACGGCCAGTTAATGGAGCCGAAATACAAGCATTTGCAGAAGGTGTAATGGTATGACGATAACGGAAACGAAAAAAAGGATGACTGCAAAAAAAGCGAGGATAATAGACATAGTCAATGGACGCTACACGCCCGCGGACGGCATGAAACCGGGCTACATACTAACACCTTACGGAATGAAGGTATCGCGCGCACGCATAATGGCGACTGTTGTAAATAAATTCATTTCCGAGGACAAGAATTTCGCATCTGCCACGCTGGACGACGGAACGGAAACCATACGCGCCAAATCCTTCGGTTCGACAAAGTTCTTTGACAACGTTAATTTGGGCGATTCTGTTGACGTGATCGGAAAGGTGAGATATTACAATGACGAAATATATACCGCGCCGGAAATCGTGATTAAAATCGTTGATCCGAATTTCGAGTCTTTGAGGCGTTTAGAGTTGGTCAAGCAACACATGGACTGGAAAAGGAAGAATGAGATAATATCGGAGGCGTTAAAAAAATATGCGCCTGATAAGGTCATGGAATCCGTAAAGGGCGGGATGAGCGTAGAAGACGCCGAATCGCTGCTGGAATTTTTATCCGCGCCTTCCCCTGCAGAAGAGAAAAAGGACGAAGCTGAAGAGGCGAAGAAGGCTGTTTTGAACATTGTAACTGAACTGGACAAGGGCGATGGCGTGACGTACGCGGAATTAATGTCCAAGGCTGGCGTTGACGAGAAAACGTTTGACAAAGTCGTTAACGATTTGCTTGAAGAAGGTACGTGTTACGAGCCACGGCCGGGTCAGTTAAAGAAGTGTTGATGCGTAAGTCTGTCCTAGTGTATTCGGGAAAAAGGCTTCCACCACAGCAGAAATACCCAGGTTTATCAACGGTAGAGGCACAGTCCATTCAACTATCGATAGTTGGAGAGATGCTGAGCAGGGCTATACAGGATAATCTAATTTAGAATTCTATTTAACTTCTGTCCAAGAAATATTTTATTGATCCTATGGACAAAGACACCATAAAAAAGGTTTCAGAGGTTGCGAGGCTAAATTTAACGGATGAAGAGCTAACGGATTTCGGCAAGGATTTTGACAGCATACTGGATTATTTCTCAAAACTGCATGACGAGAAGCTGAAAGACCTTCCGTCTAAAGAAACTGCGAGCGTGTTGCGTAATGACGAAACTTCAATAGACAACGTTATCCCGGAAAAAATCCTTGACAACGCGCCTGAAAAAGAGAATAACCTGTACAAAGTCCCGAAGGGATCCAAATGAAGCTTAGTGAGAAAGTGCAAGCCTACTTGGACGCCATAAATAGGAGCAAATTAAACGCGTTCGTATCGATAAATAAAAACGCGGAGAACGACGCGGAAAAAATACAAAGGAAAATCAATTCGGGCAAGGCCGGCAGGCTTGCGGGTTATGTCTTTTCCATCAAGGATAACATCGCTGTCAGCGGCATGCGATTAACGTGCGCTTCGAAGATGCTGGAAAATTATGTTTCACCTTACGACGCTACTGTTGTTAAACGAATTATAGCCGAAGATGGTTTGATAATCGGAAAAACAAACATGGACGAGTTTGCGTGCGGCGCTTCGGGCGAGACGAGCTATTTCGGCCCGACGTTAAACCCGCACGATGAAAAAAGGGTTCCAGGAGGATCTTCTGCCGGATCTGCGGCGTCGGTTGCGGCAGGCCTGTGCGACGTTTCATTAGGCTCGGATACCGGAGGTTCGATCCGCTGTCCTTCGTCGTTCTGTGGCGTTTTTGGTTTGAAGCCGACTTACGGTTCTGTGTCACGTTACGGGCTTGTAGACATGGCGATGAGTCTGGACCAGATTGGACCGATAACAAAAAACGTTTCTGACGCTGCGCTGGTATTGTCTGTGATAAACGGTTCCGACAAAATGGATAACACTGTAGTAAAAAGGCAAGAAGATTACACAAAATTCACAAGAAAGAACATAAAAGGCATGAAAATAGGCGTTGTTGAAGAATTCTTTGACGGCTGCGACCACAACGTTGAAAAGGCTGTCCGCGACGGTATTGAAGCTTTAAAGGGCAAAGGCGCGGAAATCGTAAATGCGTCTGTTCCGAAAACTTCTATCGCTGTTCCTACATATTACCTGAACATGTTCGCAGAATTTTCCTCGGCAATGCAGAAATTTGACGGGTTGAAATACGGATTCCGCAAGAATGGCAGCGATTTAAACGACACGGTTGCGGAAAGCCGCAGTGCGCTTGGCGAAGAGGTTAAACGCAGAATCTTGCTGGGAACGTACATAACGATGAAAGAGTTCAGGAGCAAGTGGTATTCTACTGCGTTAAAGGCGCGTGAAGCGATAAAGCATGAAATGCTGGCCGCACTTAAAAAGTGCGATCTTTTAACCGGGCCGACAATGCCGTTCACCGCGTTCAAACTGGGCGAAAAGATCAAAGATCCGATTGAGATGTATTTATCTGACATGCTGACTGTTTCGGCTAATTTGTCAGGATTGCCCGCTGCTTCAATTCCTTTGAACGTAAAAGGGTTGCCTGTTGGAATGCAGCTACACGCAAACGCTGGTGAGGAAGGAAAGATTCTCGCTGCTGCGGCGGCTTACGAGAGGGCGACCAAATGAAAGGCGTCAAAATAGGTTTGGAAATACACGAACAGCTTGATACAAAATCAAAGTTATTCTGCACATGCCCGACAGATTATCGCGACGCCGAACCGAACAAGTCAATATGTCCTGTATGTACCGGACAACCGGGCTCCAAGCCTTTCGGATTGAATGAAAAAGCTTTGAATGCTGCGATTAAAATCGCCATTGCGCTTAATTGCAAAATAGTTGCTGACAAACCTGTGCAGATGCGCAGAAAGCATTACATCTATCCTGATTTGCCCAGCGGTTACCAACGAACTTCGGAATCAATAGGCGTTGACGGCAATCTTGACAGCGTCCAAATACACGAAGTCCATATCGAAGAGGATCCGGGGCGTTTTTTCCTGCGCGAAGGGTTTGTTGATTTGAACAGATCCGGAACGCCGTTGATCGAGATAACTACGGATCCGGTTTTCGATTCGCCACAGCACGCGCGCGAATGGCTTGAGAAGTTAGCTTCGATACTGGACTATCTGAACGTCACGAAAAAAGAGGAAGGAACCATGCGAATAGACGCAAATATTTCATTGAACAACGGAAACAAAGTCGAGATTAAAAACATCAACTCGTTCCGGAATGTTGAAAAAGCGCTGACTTTTGAGATAACAAGACAGGGGGATTTATTGAGAAGAGGCCAAACCGTTGAACGGGAGACGCGCCACTTTGACGAAAAAATGATTTTAACTTCGCCTTCGCGTAAAAAGGAGACGGAAGAAGATTATCGCCACATGCCTGATCCCGACATACCGCCTTTGACGATAAAAAAATATCTGGTTGATAAAATAAGAAAAACGCTGCCGGAATTGCCTCAGGCGAAAACAAAAAGATTCGTAAAGCAGTACAAATTGTCAGGACAAAACGCTGAAAACATAGTTTCGGACCCGTACGCTGCGGATGTGTTTGAGGCCGTTGTTAAAACTATTGACCCTGTGCTTGCGTCGAACTGGTTCGTTGGCCAGTTAAAGAAGACGTTAAACTACAACAACATGAAGTTGCGCGACTCGAAGATGACGGAAAAACAGCTGTCGTCATTACTGAAACTGACAGAGAAAGGAAAAATAACAGAGCGCGCTGCAGAACTTGTGCTGCGGGAGATGGTTTTGCGGCCGGCTGAACCGGAAAAGGTAATCGAAAACCTCGGAATTTCGGATTTCGGGGACTTAAACACGATAATAAAAAGTGTGGTTGATAAGAACGAGAAAGCCGCAGCGGATTACAAAACAGGCAAAAAGGAGGCGTTCGAGTTTTTAGTCGGGCAGGTTATGAAGATAACCAAGGGTTCTGCGGATCCGGAAAAGATACGAAAACTGCTGAAGAAGAGATTGTGATATGAAGACGCTCAAATTCTCTGACCCGCTGCCGGACATGATTTCGGACGGAAAGAAAAACGTAACATGGAGGATTGACGACGAAAAAGGCATAGCTGAAGAGGATCTACTCTCGTTATGCAGAATCGACGGGATGGAATTCGCAAAGGCAAAAGTTATCAAAGTAAAAGAAACCGAATTTGGAAGACTGACCTCCGAGGATAAAAAAGGCCATGAAGAATTTTCTTCAGAAAAGAAGATGTATGACACCTTTTCAAAGTATTACAGGACAAAGGTAACACTAAACACAAAAATCAAGGTTATTAAGTTTGAACTGCTCTAAGAATTCAAACGGGCCCGTGGCGTAACCAGGACTAGCGCGGAAGGCTTCGGACCTTCATGTGCGGGTTCAAATCCCGCCGGGCCCTCACCCTTTCGGGTATGGAACCTTTATATGCCGGTACACCCAATGGAGATGGGTGGAGCAGAAGTACAGCTATCTTCTTTCAGACGCGGACATTCGGCGCTGGCACGCCAATTTAGCTAGAGGCTCACTCATCACTGCAAACGTGTATCTCAAACGACTTGGCTACCTCTGCGAGATGCACAAGGTGTCACCCCAGCAGATCGCTGCTTTTGCGGATCGCCCCGCTCAAGTCCTGTGAAAAAGTAACCTTGAACCTGTGCATGTCGAAGGACCAACACACAAGCTGCTGGCTTCCCAACAACACCTGCACCGTGCCCCTCGGAGGCTCTCCGCACTCCGGGCAGGAGACCATGACCTCATTGCCGATTTGTGGGAAACTTCTTCGCATCATGTTCAACTCCTAAATTAGTAGTGGTCTGGCGCGTCGATTGTGCGCCTCATTCCAAATGGAAGACTCTGCTGACGCAGCTTCAGGATGTTCGTGCCCTGCGCCACGTACTCCGGCAGCACCGAGCGGCTGAGATAGGCGGACTGCGTGGGACCCATGTACTCCGGCGGCTGCTTGCTGAACAGCGGCAGCGGTTGCGGGAATCTCGTCTTTGGAACACGCCGATTCAGCATACCTTCGAGCGAGTTCCTATAAAGCGCCCTCGCTTCAAAATCTCGGTTCGGATAGACCCTGTTCCTGTTCGGCCTGTTGGCGTACGAGACCTTATGAGTTTGTCTCGCCTTAGCTGCCTTCGCTCTCTGCTTCTTGTAAACCCACCTCGGGACCTTTCGGTTGGACATCGCTCACCTCCTAGAATCCGTCGCATGACTTGTAGCCGCATCGGACACAGAACCAGCACGCCCGCTGACGTTGAAACTGCGTGCCGCAGCCAGGGCATGATTCCCCATCATTGGCCGCAATGCGGGTAGCGATGCCGCAGCCCTGCGAGACTGGAGTCCTAATGTGCGACAGGCTCCATCCTCTGCGGCAAAGCTGATTCATTGGTCTTATCGATCTCCATGTGCTTTTCTTGAGTCCAGGTTTAGCTGCGTCTACCAGTGGCAATGACCTTCGCTTTTACGCCCGCTGACTCAAGATCGGCGGTCACGATGGATGCCTTCTCTCTGGTTAGTCCAGATATGATCTGTACTGGGGCCCGCTCCACCAGTGCCTTGGCTCCCTCCAAATCAATGCCATCGACCACTTCGCGTACTTTCTTGATCCCGGCTACCTTGTTAGGGCCAACACCCAGAAGGACGACGGCCCAGGCGCAAGCCTGATCCGTAGCCTCATTCGCCGCCCCATCAAGCGGCTCTTGTGAGGCCTGTTCGAGGATCTCCTGGAGCTGCTTGTCGAGTGCGGTCGCCTGGGTGGGCTTGTTCTTCGGTTCAAAGGCGCGCAGAACCTGTTTGGGCGCCTTGCCTGCGACGACCACTAGGGAGTATATGCGGTCCATTCCGATGGCCTTGGCCAGCATCCTGTCGAAGACGTACTTGAAGGCGCGCGAATCGAAACACTTCGCAGGGCCGACGATGTCGAATGCCACCCCCAAATCGCCGTCGTCGTTGATTACGGCCTTCCCCACTCCTTTTCTGTTGAAGAAGGCGACCACCTGGGCCATCTGCCTCTGCTTGTCCTCGGGAACGTTGCCCAAGCCCCCGATGTAGAGGTAGCCTTCGGTTATGCCCTCGTCGATCCCCTCTGTAACAGTGGCCTGATAGCGGCGCCCACGGTACCCGAACGGCACGACCAGGTCTCCGTCGCTGTCCACCTCATATCGGATGCCCTCCGAGTCGAAGAACCCCTTGCCTGAGTTGATGATGTCCATAGTGCAACCTCCTGTCGGGCTAATTTACCTGTTTGCACGTGACGCCGCCGGTTTGGTCTTGTCGCCTATACTGCCTACTACTACCCTCAATCTGAGTTTTTGCTTCTCAAACCCACGCTAACATGGACTTTGGCAAAGTTTCACAACAGGGTCGATGCGCCCTATCGCACAGTTGAGCTACCAGAATCCCAGCAATTATTCTAAGTTGCAGTAGAGCGACAACGAGGCAGAAAGATGGCTAGCGAGAGCCGTCTAAATGATTTTTAACGGCACGTCATTACCAGAGGAGTCGTACATGGCTACAAGTGTTTTCCCGTTGGCCGCGATCCGCCTGTAGAGGTCACTCATGTAGTCGTCTGTGAGCGCCTCGACCAATTCGCTAATGTCGAGACGCCCGTGGTGGACTACCCGTTTTCTTAGGCTTTCAAGCCTTTCAGCCTGAACGAGCAGGGCATCTCTGGCCGGTGGACCGCGCGCATTTTGGATCAGCCCATCTAGGAACCGCTTGTTGAGGCCGTCGCTGAGGGCCACGCCGCTCACGTAACCCATGAAACCAGCCACAATGGTCCCGTTGAAGGGTCGCTCGTACTTCTGCTCCAATAACTTGAGTCGGGTAAGGTCTGGCAGGGCAATCCAGTCGTGAGATTCAGATGAAGGTTTCGTGTTAATCGTGGGATGAGAGTGAACTTCTGAGATGACGTAGCCGTGGCCACTATCGATCACGTTACTGACGATGTCGAGCCAGCCCCCTAGGTCGTTCCGTGAGTACCTGAATGGCACATCCCGCCATGTATCCATCTGTTTGTCCGCGTGAGAGGAGGCGAGAAGAGCGAAATACTCCGCGCCCTCAAGGGCTTCCCGCAGATGTATCGATCCATCCATGTCCAACCCAAGGTGTCTTCCCATTGCCGCAGATACAAATTCACGCAAAACAGGGCGATGGAGTCTGTAGCTCATGGATGGGATATAGCAGAGCAATGTTATAAGCCTTTCCACACAGCCGCGATGAAACTAAACGACGACCAGGTGTAGCATGAAAAAATCGAAACCCACCGAAAGGGACCCCACGGTGAAACTAGCCCAGATCGCGATGTATCATTTATGAGTAGGAGTTAGACAAGCCGATGGCGATACCTTTTATGAGTTACGAGGAATTCCTCGTGGCGCTTCGCGACATCTACGTGAAGCCCGGGAGCAATAATCCCGGACTGGGCCCTGATCCTGAACTCTTTGATGGGATAGCTCGCCTGCCGGAGAAGGTCCAACAGCTTGGCCGACGTGAGAGGTCCTTACTCACCAAACCCCTTCTGAGATTTTTTCAAGAGGATGTCAACCGCTATGCCGGGGTCAAGAGACTGTGTGTCCAGGAGTACTGGCTTGTACGAGAGCGGACAAACATGAGGGAAGCGATTACGGAAGTGTTGGAGGAAGAAATGCGCCAGTCTCTCCAGAAACTAAACAAGGTTCGGAAATCTCGTGTCATAACTGATATGGAAACTTGCGTCCGGCGGAATATGTTCGATAGTGCTGCCGACTCAGGCCTCGCGGCACTTCTGTTGAGTTAGCTACACGGCATCCGAGGAGGAATATCATGGAAGGCTGCCTCAAAGTTCTAAAGCTTCAGGTGGGAAAACAACTCTCGGCGTCTGAAGCCGCCAAGCTCGCGAAGCAGAGCGAGATTGACGCACACCTAAAGGAATGCAAAAGTTGCCGCGAGTTCCACACCAGCCTCGTGCGCAGGGTGAAGCTTCAAGAAGGATCTGACTTGTTCGATGCTTTTGTCGAGGAACGCCACCCTTCCCTGCGGGAGCTTGGCAAGGCTATCACTGGCGAGATCAAGACGCAGTTCAAGACACTCGCCTCTCTCAAGCCCAACGAATGGTCTTTGGAACGGCCGTCAGGCGTTCTGGCCGCCTTGGGCATGTCGTCTGGTGAAGAGGGGAGCGCGGTCAGCGTGGCTAGCCAGCTCGCACTCCTAGCGGTGGTTAGTGAGGCTTCCGGTCAAGAGCAACGGCCAACGGTGACCAAGAAAACGAGAGAGGAAACCATTCCCTTCCAGAACGAAGGCACGAGCACCACCGCCGCGACGGAGATCATCGCTAGCGAGTTGGCTATTACCGCAGTAGTGGCGCTGTCTGTGGTGTTCACCAAACGTATCCTGTGTTGCCATCGACCATGCGATGGTATGTGCGCCAAAATATGCCGCGCTGTTCCTTGTCAGCCCACGGCCAGTCCGGCCTCGTGTCCTCCCAAGACCGAATCACGCTTAGCTTTTCCGGCTCGTAGCGACGCATCTTGTTCACCATCGACTCGGAAGCGCAGAGCGCGACCCAGTTCTTCATCCATCGGGGATAGATCAGACTCGTCTTGATCACCTGCATATCAATGGGCGCTCCTGACTCAAATAGACGATGGTCCACGCTGAGGTCGCCGTCTACTCCTCTCCGAGAGCTTCCGTGATGAGACGGTCCACATCCCGGTTAGTCTTGTCTGCGGCGTGTTTGGAGCG